>CBEWFH010000033.1:0-8633 GCA_965555895.1 uncultured Simkaniaceae bacterium | reverse complement strand
GAATCTTCTTCCTTCAGGGAGGAGAGGATGTCAATGGCGATATAAAATATGGTAGTACTCAAAAATCTCCGCGTCTTGCTCTTCATCATACTCAATTAATTTAAAATCATATCCTTTTGTAACATTTTTTCTTGTTCTTAAACCTCTATTAAACCTAAAACTAATCCCATTAAATCAAAGCAATTATAGGAGAACATTATGGAACAACTCACTCGGAAAGTAACACATGAAGAAACTCTTAGTTTATATGTCCGAAGCCTAGAAGGACGCGTAAGTGAGTTTGTACCAGATGAAAAACTAATGGGAACAATTCATGAGCTTGAACAATAATTACGAGAAGTGAATGTTAAATTAGAAGTAGCGTTGTCTCCTGCGTTTAAGCTAAAAGAAGAACCTAACCCTGAGCTAGTGGCGGCTAAAAAAGAGCTTTACGAGTTAAAAGAAAATGCCGAGCAAACTCAAGAGCGTCATGATGAACAAGTTCGTGTGCTAGAAGCACAAATTGAGAAGCTTTCAGAAGAAGATCCTAAAGTTAAAGAATTGCAGACCTACTTAGAAGAGCTTATTATGATGCAGCAAAAAACTGGTGAAGAGCACAAATTAGCGGTTCAAGAAAAAGAACAAGCAATCGTGGAGCTCCGTCAAAAAGCAGAAGAGAGTGGGCGCGCAGTTGAAGATCTTACCGGTAAACTTAAAGAAGCAACTACTCTGGTTGAACAAACAGCTCTCAAAATCGAAGGGTTAAATCAGCAAGTTGAAAAAGGTGAACAAGCACTTGAACAAGTTCGACGAGAACAAGATGAAGCTGCTGCACAACACCGCCTAGAATTAGCAAATGCTGAGGGTAGAGCTAATGTTCAGGGATTAGGAGAAGGTCAGCGTATCGTGAAGACGCCAAGTGCTAATGTTGCTGATGAATTAGAGGCTGCTAAGGAAAAGCTATTAGAAGCAACGGAAATCCTACATAGGCTTAATGAAGTTGAAGATAAAGATGAGAATGTGATTGTTGATCAGACACAGGTTGTGGATATCTCTCAGGGAATAGTTAAACTATTCCTAACTCTTCAAGAGTTTTACGAGGCAGTTCAAAGTGAAGCGCAAGAGAAACCAATGGAACAAGTTAGAAAGTTGCAAGGAAAGCTGGGATTTGAAAAAGCTAAGGTTGAACACGGCGCAGAGATGGCCAAGATACCTCCTGAAAAACTTGAGGAAGAAGTAATCAAAGCCCAACAAATCCTGGAAGCTGCAAGTTTAAAGCTCGGAACTCTTACTAGCCTCTATGAAGTGGCCCAAAACAAAGAAGCTATTGCCGAACAAGAAGGTGCTATAGCGCTCCTTATGTTTGATGTTGAAATGCTAGAGCTCCTTCAAGCTGTCTATGCTGCGCGCAACTATGGAGAGAAAACTGTGCTTGGAACAACTCAGCGCCTTTTCTTTAGGTTGCTATTCTCTACTATTCCTGGTGGCATTATCAATGCGATTCGAACTGTAGGAAGTGTTGGTGTAAGTAAGACACCGTAAGCGACTCAATTTGGGTTGTAAAAGGGTTCCCTTTTGCAACTTTCAAAGGGCACGCCAATCATTTAAACAAGCTTAAATGATTGGCGTGCCCTAGATTTTTTTTATGACATGTGGTACATTTGATAGAAATTAATAACTCCTCAATGGGAGATAACATTCATGCATTCGATTTTTCACATTCAAGGAGCTCGCTAGAGAGCATTTTTTCAAGTCAATAATAGGTCACCATTTATCATGAAATAGGTCACCATTTATCATGAATAGAAAAGACAAAGTAGAAAAGAAATGAAACCTTGGTTAAAAATTTTAGTAGGTCTCGTCTTAGGGATTATCACAGGACTCATTTTGTTCTATCAGATTGAGATGCAGTCTGCGCTGGGGAAAACTTGCACGGAGTTTTTAACCCTTGTTGGGAAGGCCTTCATTGACCTTTTGAAAATGCTTGTCGGTTTGATTGTCTTTTCTTCCTTAGTTGTAGGGATGTGCCACATCAGTGATCCCAAGAAGATGGGGCGGATAGGTCTGACAACAATTATTTTTTATATCGTGACGACCCTTATTGCGATCGCTATTGGGTTGGTGATTGTTTTTGTGGTTCGTCCTGGAGTGGGGTTCAATATGCCTCTTCCTGCGGGGCATGGCAATGGGAGTGGGCAGAGCCTGATCGATTTTTTATTCTCAATCGTCCCTTCGAATCCCTTTGCTTCGTTTGCTGAAGGAAATATTTTACAGATCATTGTTTTTGGGGTCTTTTTTGCGATAGCAATTAATTTAACGGGAGAAAAGGGAAAATTTGTCCTTAACTACATCGAGTCCCTCAGCGAGATTATGGCGAAGCTCACCCATGTGGTGATGAAGTTTGCCCCCTATGGAGTCTTTGCCTTGATGGCGACAGCGGTAGGGGTGATTGGATCAAAATTTTTATTACTATTCTCAGCTGTAGGATGTATCTTCATAGCGGCCCTCATCCAGATTTTTCTGATTTTCACGGTCGCTTTAAAGTATGTGGCGGGGGTTGGAATTGCCCCTTTCTTTAAAGGGATGAAAGATGCTATAGTAGTCGCGTTTACTACGAGTAGTAGCTCAGCGACCCTTCCGGTATCTCTTGAGTGCGCTAGGGATCACCTAGGCCTCTCAGCCGATATTTCGGGGTTTGTACTATCGCTCGGTTCCACGATTAACATGAATGGAACGGCGATAGGGCAGTCAGTCTTAGCGATATTTATCGCTCAGGCTTACGGGATAGAAATAGGATTTACAACGATTGTGATCCTCGTGTTTACGACCCTTGTTTCGGCCATAGGAACGGCTGGAATCCCGGGGAGTGGACTTGTAATGCTCTCGATTGTCCTGAACGCAATGGGTCTCCCTCTTGAGGGGATTGCTCTAGTAGCAGGAATAGACCGTCTCCGTGATATGATCGCTACGGTTGTAAATATTTTAGGAGATGCAGTAGTGGCAGTTTATGTTGCTAAAAAAGAAAATCAAATTGACTTAATCAAGTACCACCAGGTAACCTGGGTTGAGTAATTTTTTTACTATAGGTGGGTAGTCCACCTGATAACTTTATAGGATTTTATTATGAAACTGTTTGTAGCCAATATTTCAAGAGAATGTACAGAAGATGAGCTTAGAGAAGCTTTTTCAGAGTGTGGCGAAATTAAGAGTCTAAAAATTG
The DNA here is from genome assembly GCA_965555895.1 of uncultured Simkaniaceae bacterium. Taxonomy (GTDB): domain Bacteria; phylum Chlamydiota; class Chlamydiia; order Chlamydiales; family Simkaniaceae; genus Neptunichlamydia. Next base: position 5,434 of record CBEWFH010000033.1, on the reverse strand, counting down.
TTAAAGATAGAGATACTGGACAATCTCGAGGATTTGGCTTTGTTGAAATGGAGACTAGAGAAGCTGGCGAAAAAGCTATTGCTGATCTTCATGAGAAGGATATCCATGGACGTGCTATTGTTGTTACTGAAGCAAAAGATCAGCAACGACGCGCTCCAAGAGGAAGTAGCGGCGGACCAAGAAAGTTCTAGTCCCTTTTAACTTTTTATAGATACTTAAAAAAGCAAAATTATTTCTACTTTTTATAGGTAGGTGGTAATTTTGTTTTTTTGAATGGATTTTGTCCTCACTGGATTTTTATATCAATTTTCGTTAGACTCGGTTTCTGCAGAAAAACAAGTATTGAGGCTAAAATGCAAACCGCGATTTTAAAATCTGTAAAGGATGGAATCAAAGCAATCGAATTATTGGGATCTGGCGAGGGGATAAAGTTTATCGAAAGCGTCGCCTGGGCCATCATCGATTGTTATAAGAATGATGGAAAACTGATCATTGCAGGTAATGGGGGAAGTCTATGCGATGCGATGCACTTTGCTGAAGAACTTACCGGCTATTTTAGAAAAAACCGCCCAGCTCTCCCAGCTATTGCTTTAGCGGATCCGGGACACCTTACTTGTGTAGGGAATGATGCTGGATTTAATGAAGTGTTTGCTAGAGGGATCGAAGCCCACGGGAAACCGGGTGATCTATTTATCGCTCTTACAACGAGTGGAAACTCTGAGAATCTTGTTCGCGCTGTAGATGAAGCGAAGAAAAAGGGACTCCAGGTCGTTTCCTTTTTAGGGAAGACTGGAGGAGCTTTAAAGGGAAGAGGAGATTATGAGTGGATTGTTTCCGGATTTGAGTATTCCGATCGGGTTCAAGAGGCCCATATGGCTGCGATCCATATCATCATTGAGAGGGTAGAGGAAGAGCTTTTCTTTCCTGCTGAAGAAATAGTAGTGGAAAGGGCAGGGGTATCTACGTGATGAGCGCCCAAGCCTACATCGTTGATGTCATTGAAGGACGGAGGAAAGGGGCTTTCCTGAAAGGAGCCCTTTATGCGATGAGTGGTTTTTTTGAAATGGGTGTTAAACTACGTAATATAGCTTTTGATCGGCAGTGGATCAAAGAAAAAAAAGTATCCATTCCTGTAATAAGCATAGGAAATATCATTGCTGGAGGAACAGGGAAAACAGCATTTATCCAAAGATTTGCAAAAGATCTTCGAACCATTGGAAAGGTATCGATCCTTTCAAGAGGTTATCGCTCAGAAATCGAAAAAGTTGGTGGGAGCCTTCACCTGGTTGAACAATCTAGAATTACCCCCGAAGTGTGTGGTGATGAAGCCTATCTCCTTTTTAAGTCTCTTCCCGAAGTGGTCCTCTTTGTGGGAAAGGATCGTGTTTTAAATGCAGAGCGTGCTGTTTACCATGAAGCAGATCTCATCCTCCTTGATGATGGGATGCAATACCGCATCCTTTATCGCGATTTAGAAATTGTTATGCTCCATGCAGATGATCTTTATGGAAAGGGATTTTTCCTTCCCCGTGGTTATCTTCGTGACTCGCCAAAGCGGCTCGAGTCTGCCGATGCAGTCATTGTCAATCACATTCAAGACCTCGATCACTTTTGCGAGATGGAAAAAGAAATTTCTCAGTGGACTAAGGTCCCTATCATTGGGACGCGGATGGTTCCTGAAGAAATTGAAACTTACTCTGGAGAGCACTTAAGGGGCTTGAAAGATCGTCGGATTGGGACTTTCTGCGGCCTAGGAAAACCAGACTCTTTTTTCAAGACTCTCTTCGAAATAGGGGGAGAGATTGTGGAAAAATGGATCCTTCCGGATCACATTGGTCCTACTAAAGAAGGGCTTATCAACTTTGCTGACCGATGTCTCGAGAGGGGGTGTGACATCATCATCTGCTCTGAGAAAGATTGGGTCAAACTCCCCATGGATTTAGACCTCCCCATTTCCTTAGGATTTCTCAAAGCTGAGCTTAAAGTAGTCTCTGGGAAAGAGCGGTACGAACATCTTCTTGAGAAGGTACAAACACTCCTTCCGAAAAGGGAGCAATAATGAAGCCTTGGATCAAAATTATTATTGGCCTTGTCTTGGGGGTCATTGCAGGCCTTGCCCTTGGGAAGGGAGAATTTACTCTCTTTGATTTTTCTATTAGCAACTTTTTTCATGTCATTATCGAGCGTTCTGGAAAAGCCTTTATTGATCTTCTTAAAATGCTTGTGGGACTCATTGTTTTCACCTCACTAGTTGTTGGAATGTGTCATATCAGCGATCCCAAAAAACTGGGGCGTATTGGAATTCGAACAGTCCTTTTTTTTGCAGGAACAACAATTATTGCTATTGGGTTTGGTCTCCTCCTTGTTTTTATTGTGCAACCAGGGGTGGGGCTTAATCTTCCTATCCCTGCTGGTCACCTTACCGCTAATCAATCAGTAGGAATCATAGATTTTCTATTTGGTGTTGTTCCCTCTAACCCTTTTGCTGCCTTTGCAGAAGGAAATGTCTTGCAGATTATCTTTTTTGCGATCTTTTTTGCCTTTGCGATCACCCTTGCTGGGAAAAAAGGGAAGCCTGTTCTTAACTTTTTAGAGTCTGTGAGTGAGGTCATGTACTCCTTGACCCATTTTATCATGAAGCTAGCCCCTTATGGTGTCTTTGCCCTCATGGCAGCAGCAATCAGTTCTGTCGGAATAGAACTTGTCTACCTCCTTTTAAAATTCCTTGTTTGTAACTATATCGCTTGCGCCCTTCAAATCCTTATTGTTTTCTCCCTTGCCCTCCGCTATTTGGCAAAGGTCAAGGTAGCTCCCTTCTTTAAAGGGATGAAAGATGCGATTGTCTTAGCCTTTACAACGAGTAGTAGCTCAGCCACCCTTCCCGTTTCATTAGATTGTGCACGCAATCATTTAGGAGTTTCTTCAGATATTGCAGGATTTGTCCTTTCGCTCGGCTCCACTATCAATATGAATGGAGCAGCCCTTGGACAAGCGATTTCCGCGATCTTTATTGCGCAAGCCTATGGGATAGAAATTACCGCCGTTAAAGTCGTTATCTTAGTTCTTGTTGCCCTTGTTTCAGCGATTGGAGCTGCAGGGATTCCCGGAACAGGAATTATAATGCTCTCGGTTGTCCTCAATGCCATGGGACTTCCCTTAGAAGGGATCGCTCTTATTGTAGGTGTTGACCGTCTCCGCGAGATGGGCTCTGCTGTTGTCAACATCTTAGGAGATGCCGTTGTCACTGTGATTATTGCGAAAACAGAAAATCAAATCGATGAAAAGAAATATCACGCCGTCACATGGTTGGAGTAGGAAATGGATGAAGTAGAAATCAAACTCCCAAAACTTGGGGAAAGTATTGTCAGTGCCACTGTGGTTCAATGGTTCAAAAAAGTCGGTGATTCTGTAAAGCTTGATGAACCCCTTTTAGAAGTTTCCACCGATAAGGTAAATAGCGAAATTCCCTCTCCCGTTGCAGGAAAGGTGACAAAGATCATGGCTGATCCCGATCAAGAGCTCGATGTTGGAGCTCCCCTTGCGATGATTGCAACCCTAGAAGTTGCCCGCTTGGGTGAAGTGGTATCCATCCCGCAAACTGAGGAATCTACCTCTACTGCCCCATCGAAAAAAGGGTTCTACACCCCTGTGGTCTTACGAATGGCACAAGAAAAAGGGATCGATCTTTTAGAACTTGAGAAGATCCCCGCAACTGGCTCAGGGGGCCGCCTTTCCAAACGTGATCTGGAAAACTATCTCCAAAATAAGAGTGTAGCGCCCTCATCGCCATCGGGAGATGTTGAAAGGGTCAAAATGTCAACCATGCGGAAGATGATTGCCGATGCCATGGTTAACTCCTTTTATACAGCGCCCCATGCCTCACTCGTATTTGAAGTCGATGTGACAAATCTCATCAATCATCTAAAAGAGATCAAAGAATCATTCTTTAAAGAAAATGGATATAAACTCACTATCACCAGCTATATTGCCAAAGCAATTAGCGAGGCAGCGAAAAAATTTCCCATGATCAACTCCTCACTCGATAAAGATACCATCGTCATCAAGAAAAGTGTCAATCTAGGAATCGCTGTCAGTGTTGAGCAAGGGATCGTTGTCCCAGTTATCGCTAACTGCAATGCCCTTTCTATTAAAGAGATTGCCCGCGAAGTCGCTATCCTCTCCGACAAAGCGCGGACGGGAAACCTTCAGCCCGATCAAGTCAAAGAGGGGACGATCACCATGACCAACTTCGGTATGTCAGGAGCTCTCATTGGAACCCCAATCATTCGGCAGCCTGAAGTAGCTATCCTTGGGATCGGCGCTATTACCAAAAAAGTTATTCCCCAAGAAGACGATAAGATGGCTATTCGTTCAACGATCCACCTTACCCTCTCGATCGATCACCGTGTGATCGACGGGATGTATGGGTGTGGGTTTCTAGCAGCGGTCAAAGCTAATCTTGAACAAGGTGCTCAGTTATAGGCTCCAGGACTTCTTGAGAATCAATCTGGGAGGATCGAATAACCACTTTCGACTCGCTTAAGGTCTTTTCTTTAAGGGGTTCAAATGTTCCTCCAACATATTTGCTAAGAATCCATTCGGTGTAGGCAAGGTAGCACATCTGATTGGTGAATTTTCGAATCCCATGTCCCTCATCTGGGAATGAGAGATAGAGAGCAGGAAGTCCTTTCTTTTCCATTGCTTCAAAAATCTGATCCGATTCCGATCCCGCTATAATGGGATCGTTGGCTCCGTGAATGATGAGAAGAGGACGTGTGATTTGATCAACGTAGTTAAGAGGGGAACGACTTTCAAGAAAGGGGATATCTTTCTCATTATCGGGATCGCCACCCATACTTTTAATGAACGCTTTTTTCGTGTAAAATACCTCTTTTTCGGAAAGGGGTGTTGCAGGGAAATCCCAATAGTGGGTACCTTATTGGGTACGGTTTTAAGGTGAGAAGGACCACAAAATGCAATGCAGCAATTAAAGAAATCGGGAGAGAATGTTACCGACGCTAACGATTCATACCCTCCATAGCTCCCCCCAAAAATTCCAACTTGGTGTTTTGTTGTGATCCCCTTTTCAATACACCACTTGGTTGCATCGATAACATCTTCATGGGCCCCATGAGGAAATACAACAAGGGGAATAGTCTCTTTTAGCTCTCCTCCTTGGTCGACATCTTTTGGCAAAGTGAGATAGCAAACCAACTCTTGCCCATCCCGCGCACGAGCGATGAAAGGATACATGTTGGAAAGGGATTCTGATTTTAAATAGGAGTAAAGCAAAGTCAATTTGGGCTCCGAGCGGTCGTAGTGATAGAAGCGGATTCCCATGACAGGAGTATTTACCTTAATGATCCATGTTTTATTGTCCGCCCTTTCAACAATGAAGTGCAACAAACAGATGAAATTTAAACTTGTCTGAAGA
>CBEWFH010000032.1:0-8791 GCA_965555895.1 uncultured Simkaniaceae bacterium | reverse complement strand
AAATCCAAAACATAAATACAAAACGTGGATTTGAGCCAGAATTTACCAAAAGGTAGTGCTAGGTACACTGCCTAGTAGTCTAGTAATACAGGATAGGTTTATGTGAAAAAGGAATTAATACTCTTACTCTTCATTTGCCCTCTTGTCTTTTTCTATGTCCTTTCTAATAACTTCAAGAAGCCAAAACAGAAGCTTGATACTCATCTGACTCTTCAGGATTCTTTTGAAAAGCTGCAAGGGATCGATGCAGTAGATTGGAATTATATTCAGACAAAAAGAGATTACAAAGACTTAGAAATCTATGAAACTCTCTATGATAAAAATAAACACCTCCAATTTACTTCGGACCCTATCTTTAAAATACCAAAGACTGTTCATTTAATTTGGATAGGCCCAAAACCTTTCCCCTCTCACTCAGTTGAAAATGTACGTTCATGGATGGCATACCATCCTGACTGGACCTTTATCTTTTGGACAGATCGAAAATATCCGCCCCCTTGTAAGGGGATGGAGCTCCGTCTTGTTGATGACTTTGACTTTAAATTTTTGAAAGAAAAATATATAGAATCTAGGAATTGGAGAGAAAAGGCCGATATTTGGCGGTATGAAATTCTCTACAAGGAAGGAGGGGTCTATATTGACCATAATGTAAAATGTCGTTATCCCTTTCATGGTCTTCATACAGGATACGACCTTTATGCTGGTCTTGAAATGCCTCATGAGGGGATTGATGGGCTATCTGTGACTGCTGGAAATGCAATTATTGGAGCGCGCCCTCATCACCCTGTAATGAGAGGGGCAATACAAAAAGTTCTTGATAGGTGGGATGAAGTGACACAGCAATTTTCTGCCAATGATCCCCTTGTTCAAGCCCGAAGAGTGACCCACCGAACCCTTATTGCCCTCACATATGCATTTGATCAGAATCTTAACAGACCTGAAAATGACGATATCATTTTCCCAGCTTGTTATTTTTTTCCAAAGAATGGTCTTCCTGGTTTTTACTCAGAACATATGTATGGAAGTGCATGGCATGAACTTGATGAAACGCAAAATGAAAGATATTTTTCACAAGCCCTTCGAGTTCTTAGAAATCGTGGTGCAAAGATTCTCTGCGTTGAACTTCTATGTTTAATTGCGCTCATTGGATGTTTTGCCCTATACTTCCTTATTAATCGAGAGCTGAAGAAGGAGACAAAATGAAACTCTTAAAATTATTTCTACCCTTACTCCTCTTAACTACCTCATGTGATAAGGATCATAATGTCAAGCAAAGTGATGATTTTAATACTTTAATGGGATCTAACAAGAGCGTCTGGAAGTTTGTAGAAACTCATGAAGATTATGAAAATATCCGTATCTTTAAAGACCTCTACGATAAGAATAAGGATCTTCAACTCATCAAACAAAATGAAATGAAGATACCTAAAGTCATCCACTTCATTTGGCTTGGGCCTAATCCTTTCCCTAAAGAATCACTAGATAACGTAAAATCTTGGGTCGATCACCATCCCGATTGGACTTTTAATTTCTGGACTGATCGCCGCCGCCCTCTACCGAATAAGAAGATGGAGCTCCATCTTATTTCTGACTTTGATTTTACCACTCTTAAATATTGTTTCGAAGAATCTGACAATTATGCAGAAAAATCAGATCTTCTCCGTTATGAGCTTCTCTATAAAGAGGGAGGCCTTTATGTCGATCATGATGTTGAATGCTTTAAGCCCTTTACTCCTTTTCATGGAAACTTTGACCTCTATTGTGGGTTAGAGCCCCCCCATGAAGCTATTTTGAGTAGTTCGGTATCTGTTTGTAACAATGTTATTGGTGTGCGCCCTGGCCATCCTGTGGTGAAGAAAACAATAGAGCATGTCAAAAATCGTTGGGCAGAACTTTCAGCCGCCTATCCCGGAGATGATAAGGAATCGATCACCTATCGTGTAGTTCAACGGACCTTTGCCCCTTTTGATGATGCTGTTCGAGAAAATGGTGGAAAGGAAGGGAATAAAGACATTGCTTTTCCTGCAGCTTACTTTAATCGGATCGAAGAAGATCTCGCTCTATTTGCCCATCACTACTACGCATCGACATGGTTTGAAGATGAGACGAAGTTTGAGCGGAATGTTAGAAGGCGTTTGATTTCTATTTCTCGAAAGAATAATCAGATCCTCCTCTTTAATGCAGTGATTCTCACAGCAAATCTCGCCCTCTTTTCAGCCTTTTTCTTTCAATACCGAACTGTTAGAAAAAAAGTACGAGGATAAGTAAGTATGCAAAACTCTCAGCACATTATTACTAAATATTTCCACGTACCTACTTAGTGGGATAGCCTTATGCTTTCTAAAGAAGAGTTAAAAAGTTTAGGGGAAGAAGGGATTATCCCTGGGCCAGGAGAATCAGAAAAGATTTTTGTCAAGCGACTTGACATCCTCCAAAAAGTTAAAGACAACCCTTCAGAGTTTCTTAAAGGGAAGACATTTGAAAAGTGGAATCCCGATTATCGCAAAATCATGGGCGCAATCCCAAAATGGATTCTTTTGACCTACTCAAACCAAGGACTTTCTCCTTGGCAAGGAGCTGTCATGTGGGTTTTAGAGGCACCTAATAAAGAAAAAATTCCAATGATACAACTTCGAAAGGGTTTTAAGAAGGGGAGGGTTCTCTTTTATTCGAGAGATGAGGTTCTTATGCATGAAACCCTTCATGCGATTCGGATTGGATTTAACGAGCCCCGTTTTGAGGAAGTTTTCGCTTACTTTCATTCGAAATCTAAATGGCGCCGCTTTTTTGGCCCGCTTTTTCGAAAACCGAGTCATGCACTCTTTTTTATCTCCCTTATTATGATCTCTTTACTGGTTCAAACATCCTCCCTCTTTTTCCTCACCTCTCCTATTCTCCCTTACTTGAAAGTATTTACTCTCCTCCCTTTGATCGACTTAACACTTAGGAGCGCCATATTGATCAAAGATCAACGCCTACTAAAAAAAGCTCTCCGAAAATTAGAGAAGCTTTTCCCTAATCAAAAAGAAGTCTTTTCAATAGCAATTAGATTAAAAGATGCTGAAATCCAGAAATTTGCAACTGAGTCAATAGGGGAACTTTTGAGCTATATAGAGAAAGAAGTTCCTAAATCGATTCGTTGGCGACAGATTTTAGCGCAATTCTGTTGACAATCTCCTTCCCCCTAGTTATTCAAAATAACAAGGGGTTTTATAATTAAAATGAAAAGAAATTCAAGGGAAAAGTCATTAGCTCATAATCTTTTTATTCTCTTTATAATTATATTGTTACCAACTTTCTTTATTAGAGAATATCGGATGATTAAATCGAAGAAGGAAACAAGGATCCTTCCTACGGATGACTTTTCTCATATTAAGCTAGATCCTTTAGGAGGTAAATCTTTTACATTTATAGTGTTAACACAGAATAATGCGAGTACAATCGAAAAAAATCTTCATTCGATATGTACCCAAAAATATGACCATTATAATGTGATCTATATAGACCAGGGATCGACAGATGGCACCCCTGAAATTTTGAAAAGAGAGATTGGTTCCAATGAGAGGGTTACTGTAGTGGAATGCAGAGAGGACCATGAGTCATACGAAAAATATTATGAGGTTGTCTCAAAGTGCCCCGATAATCAGGTTATTGTACACTTTTATGGGACTGACTGGCTGGCCCATGAAGATGTCCTTTCCCTTCTCACCCAATCCTACTCCCATCCCGATGTTTGGCTGACCTATGGACAATATCTCGATTATCGGAATTATCAAAAGGGACTCCATCTTCCAAAGCCTAAAAAAACACTCTGTAAAAAACGGGTGCAACGGGCCCCATGGGTTGTCGCCCCGTTGAAAACTTTCTATGCGGGTCTCTTTAAAAAGCTCCATATAGAAGCAGGTTTTTTTCTATCTATAAAAGATGAAAATGCCCTCCTTAACCCTATGGCAGAACTTGCTAAAGCCCATGTTCGCTTTATTCCTGATATATTGTTTATCCATAATGAAAAAAGGGATAATCAGTGGGGAGGACGTCATATTTCTTTTATGGCTGATAAGTTAAAGACTTCTATCGAGAAAACCTTTTCAGAATCGATCGTCGATTTAATGATTTTTTCTGAAAACACTCCTGAGGATTTGAAAGAGTGTCTCGACTCTTGCAAAAGCTTCTTAAAAGGGATCAGCACTATCAATGTCATTTATGAGTGTACCGAGAAGAACTTTACCTCTTATGAAAAATTAAAGATAACTTTCCCAGATGTTCACTTTATCCGCCCGATTCAATATGGAGAATCAACCTTTAAGCAAGCAGTGACTCAAGCTCTTTGGGGAAGTGTAAACTCCTCCCCATACGTTATTCTTTCAACCGATCAAGTACGGGTAAATACCCCTATAGCTCTTTCTCCTTGTATTGGTGCAATGCGGAAAACAAATGCTTACGGTTTCTATTTCCATTTAGGGAAAGAAGAAAAAAAAACTCCCCCACTCAAAGGAGTCTATTCTTGGAATATTCGACAAGGAGAAGGGCTGTTTCATCGACCCGATGCGCTGCAGATGGGGCTTTATCGCCGCCTTGATTTAGAGAGAGATCTCAGAGATCTGACATATAATTCGACCCATGACCTTATTAATGCTTGGGCTGATCATGCTCCATCTCATAGAGTGGGCCTTTCTTTTGAAGAAGCAAAGATCACTTCCACATTTTCCGTTGAGATGCTGACCCGACCCTAAGCTCTTTCCGATACTTAGCTACCGTTCTACGAGCACATTGAATTCCACTCGCCTGAAGTTTGCGAGAAAGATCTTCGTCAGAAAGGGGATCCTTTTCTTGATAAATCAGTTTCAAGAGAAGATCTTTCGCCTCTTGGTTGGAGATTACTCCCCGATCGCTTTGGATTCCGCTAGTGAAAAAACTCCGAAGCTTCAAAAGTCCTCGCGGCGTAGCAACCGCTTTATGGGCAATTGCTCGTGTCACTGTCGATTCACTTAAAGTCAAAGAAGCAGCGGCCTCCTTCATCGTCATTGGAGTAGGGGTATCTGTGATCCCCTCTAAAAAATCCCGTTGCCGTTTTAATAGGAACGTTGCAATTTCATGAAGGGTCTTTTTTCTCCGTCCTAAAATGCGGACGAGCCATTTTCCAGCAGCAAGGTGGCGACGAACATATTCGACCTCATCTCTCTTTAGCGATTGATTTTCAAGAGCATCTAAATAAAACTCATGGATTTGAAAAGAAGGAAGGTCAGAATCATTGACCTCAACGCTCCATAGTTCCTCTTCCTTTTGAATCGTGACATCTGCCACTAAGTGGGGATTAATCTCCCATTGGAATCGCCTTCCTGGAAAAGGATTTAAGGGTCGAAGTTCCTTTTGAACCATTTCTTTTATTTTTTGAACACTGATCTTTAGCTTCTTAGAAATCTTATTCAACCGGTTGTGAAGAAGGTCATCATAGTGAAGAGCTACTATTCTATAGATGGGGTCCCCCATTTTTTCTTCCAGTTGAATGAGGAGGGCTTCTTGGACATTCCGCGCTCCCAGTCCTAAAGGCTCGATCTCATGAAACTTTTTCAGAACATCCTCTTTTCCTATAAGTTCTTCAGGAGAAAGGGTTAAAAATCCCTTTTCATCGAGAGATCCTGCAATTTCTTTAGCAATCAGCTTTTCGCGTTCGGTTTGAAAGTGGAGCTCAATCTCATGCATTAAGTAATCATTGAGAGTTATCTCCGCCCGGATGAGTCCTCGATCAATCGGCTCTGCAGAGCTTTTAGAGAGTTTAAGGAGGGGGTTTTTTTCGATTTCACTTTCAAGCCAATCATTTAGCTCAAGAGTTGGCATCATAAGAACATGAAACGCACGCTCCATTGCAACATTCATAACTAAACGATGGTCTTGTCGAATAGACTGATGAAATTTCATATGTTCCCTCCCTTAAGAGCCACTTGCAAAAACTACTCAAAAATTCGACTTATCGGGACTTTTGCAAGCGGCTCTTAATTTCCTTATAACACCAAAGAAATTTCAGAAAAGAGTGTTTTTTAAATCCGTTGATTAATAGAGAGTTAAGCGCTTTGAAAGGAAAATCTATTGCAAAAGATAATAGGAATGACAATAATTGACAGCAATAAAATCAAAATGATGAAAGATGGATAAAAATGAAACTCGTGATTAGCATCATCTCACTATCTAGCCTTTTCTTAATTGCGATCCCATTTGTCCACCTTTCTTCTGAAGACCAAGGAATCAGTTACATCCGCTATAGAGAGCAATATACCCATAATCTTAAAAATCCTCTCATTAAGCATTACCGAGAACTTTCCTGCGAGCCATCTACAGAAATAGCGCTACAGGAATATAACCAAAAGGATAAGCGATGAACTTACTACCTTTAACAACCCTAATCTTTTCCCTTCTTGCTGGGAATATCGATATGGGAGAGGCTTCAAGTGATGTTAAGGGAGATATCATCGGTCGTTATAAAGGACTTCAAGTTGAAGAGACCGATAGCTCAACCTGCCACGAAGAGCCAACAGAGACGGATGACGAGCTCATCTAATCTACGCAGATCTTAAACTTGGCATACTTGCCAACGAGAGAGCGTGTTGTTTGAGACTCAACAAATTCCACGTCATAGGTAATACCCATCGACGTGTTATAAGACTTTCTTACTATTCCTTTTCCGAAATCTTTGTGAAAAACCATCGTTCCCACTCGAAATCCCTCTTCTTTTGCCCAATCACCCCCTTCCTCGATTTCATCATTGATAGGACTTAAAAAATGAGCCGGGATCTCTTTCAAGAAGCGGGAAGGGCACATCACTTTAGAAATTCCCCATATAAAACGGTAGGTTGATGCAGTTAGATAAAGAGATCTCTTAGCCCGTGTCATCCCGACGTAGCAAAGGCGGCGCTCCTCTTCGAGCGATTCGATCGAATCCTTGGAGTTGATATGGGGGAAAAGGTCCTCCTCCATTCCCACAATAAAGGTAAGGGTAAATTCGAGCCCCTTTCCATTATGAAGGGTCATCAGTCGAACAGAATCGTGGGCTGGGCTATCATCCAAACTAGACTTTAGAGAGAGCTCCTCCAAGAAAAGAATCAGAGTAGGATTTTCCCGCTCCTCACTCCTCCACTCAGCAGCCTTGTTGATAAGGGCCTCTAAGTTCCCCTTGCGGTCATCATAACTTTCTGGATCTTCCTTTAATACCCGGTCATACCCAGAAAGCTCAATTGCTCCTTGAACGATTTCTTCGAGAGGTTTCCCCGCCTGAATCATTCCTTTCAAAAGATCAATCGTCTTTAAATAGTCAGCCATCCCCTCTTCAACACGTTTGGTCAGTTTCAAAGCCACTGTTTCTCTTTCCAAAAGCTTTCGGGCAAGGACCATAATCGGAAGTTCATTTTCAGAGGCAGCATCTCGAAGCTTAACCAAAGTAGTATTTCCAATCCCCCGCTTAGGTAGGTTAATCGTTCTGGCAAAAGCTAGATAATCAGAATCAGAAACTGCCATTCGAAGGAGGGCTAAAATATCTTTGATTTCCCGCCGTTGATAAAAAGAGAGCCCCCCATAAATCACGTAGGGGACCCGGTACCTTAATAGGGCATCCTCAAAAGTTCGTGACTGAGAGTTTGTCCTGTAAAAGATGACACACTCTTTAAGGGGAATATGTTCCTCCCGCGTTTTGCGAACCAGTTCTTCCACAACAAAGAGAGCCTCTTGCTTTTCATTTTCAGCAATGTAGACCCCAATTTTTTCACCCGCTCCTAAATCGCTCCAAAGCTTTTTTTCATACCGTGTTTCATTGTGTTGAATCAGCCCATTGGCCGCTTCTAAGATATTTGCCGTACTCCGGTAGTTTTGATCTAAGGTGATCACCTGAGCATTTTCGTAATCCTTTTCAAAATCTAAGATGTTATGAATATTTGCACCCCGCCACGAATAGATCGATTGGTCAGGATCACCAACCACAAAGATATTATTTCGCTCGCCCACAAGCAACTTTGTCATAAAATATTGGGCTGCATTTGTATCTTGGTATTCATCAATCAATACAAACGACCATCTCTTCTGGTAGTGTTCGAGGGTCTCTTTTGATTCACGGAAGAGCTTTACCGTTAGATAAAGGAGATCGTCAAAATCTAGGGCATTATATTCTTTCAGCTTCTCCTGATAGGTTATGAAAACATCCTTCAGAATCTGATCGGTCCGCGAGTTAAAATCTCGACCCAAATCACTCGGCTTTAATAGGTCATTCTTAGCATTGGAAATTGCTATTCGCACCGATTTTAATAGCCCTTTCTCATCTTTATACCCTATCAAGGTCAAGCAATTCTTCAGCAGTTCTAAACTATCCTTCTCGTCATAGATCGTAAAGTCACTTCGATATCCAAGGACATGGATGGATTCCCGGAGTATTCGGGCACCTAATGAATGAAAGGTCGATGTTAAGACATACTGATCGGACATTATCTTGATCCGGACCCTCATCTCATCGGCCGCTTTATTGGTAAATGTTAAGGCGAGAATTTCAGAAGAGGGGACGCCGACACCGAGTAAATGGGCAATTCTACAGGTCACAACCCGGGTTTTACCCGAACCGGCCCCTGCCAAAACGAGCATCGGCCCTTCCAAGTGCTTTGCTGCAATTTTCTGTTCTGGATTAAGGTTATTCATAATGGCTTTAAGGATACCATCCCCTTAAAAACCAATCAATCCTTAACCTCTGGGAATCTCAGGAAGAGGTATAACCGAATGTTGTGTCTGAGAATAAATGAGCGTATCCTTGGAAAGT
>CBEWFH010000031.1:0-9024 GCA_965555895.1 uncultured Simkaniaceae bacterium | reverse complement strand
TGAGCTCTTCCTTTTTAAGCTGAGTATAAAGGCTCGACGTATGTCTTCCTCCTAAGATATATCCAAGAAGATCATGGGAGCGGTTATCAAAATTTTGGACATACTTTGGAGAGAGTTCCCACTCAAGAGAAAGAGAGCGGATATCCTTAAAGGGTTTGACGGCAATGATACTTCCTTCTTGCCGTTCAGATAAAAGTTTTTCCTTTGATGAAATAGGGGTATTTGTTGATTTTGGGACGGCAGAAAAAGAACGGACAGCAAGCGCTTTCAGTTCTTCGATGGGGAGGGTTGAGTAAAGGACTAAATGAGCCCGATCAGAGCTATAGTTATTTTGGTACCATCGCTGCACCTCTTTTTGAGGGATTCCACCCAAAGTTTCTGAATTGCCAGTACCAAAAAGAGCATTGGGATGGTTTTGATTTCCCGTTTCTTTAAGGACCATCCACATCCGAGATCCATCACTTTCAATGTTCTTGTCATGCTCTTGATCTACTGCATGGAGTTCTCTCACAATTCCAGAAGGGTTGAAGAGAGGATCGATGAACATATGGGAGAACATATCAAGGGTAGATGTAAAGGCGTCGTTGTTAACGGAGAAAATATAAACTGTTCGGTCAGGGGCGGTATAGGCGTTAAAAATTCCGCCGTTATCTAAGACTTGTTTCTCGTAGGCATTTTCCTCGGGGTAAGCTTTTGAGCCTAAAAAGAGGAGATGTTCCAAAAAGTGAGCAATACCAGCATACTCAGGTTCATCATTCCAGGAACCTACTTCCATTGCAAAAGCAGCTCCTGATTGATCGGCTTTTGGATCAGAGATCAGATAGGCTTCAAGGCCATTACTTAAACGGAGTTTCGCTGTTTTTCTTATTTGTAGAGAGGGTGTAAGGATTGTTAGATCGCACTGATCTTGGACTTCTTTATATCCTTTATGGCTATTGGACCAAACAAGAGATGTGATGCATAATAGAGATAGAATCAGTGTTTTCATAGTTCCTCACTATTTCGGGAATTTCTCATATTCTTCATTGACCTGGTCCCACAAATATTCTGCTCGGACCCGCCGTTTATCTTTTTTATCAGCTGCTGCCTCAGCTCCAGGAAGGTTTTCCATGTCTACCTCCTCTCCAAAATGGAGATGAATCGCACCTCCTCGTGTAACCCGTGTCTCTCCTAGTTCCTCATCTGTTGTTTCAGGAGGAGGAAGGAGGTGATATGTAGAGAGAGAAAGGAGAAAGAAATGGGTAGGTTTTTTACCCTTTTGTGCCATGAGGTAGAACATCTCAATACTTTGGGGGTCAAAAGGTGCCACTTCAACAATGCCACTAGCATTAGCGCGATCACGTCCACCGCTGGGTGCAACATAAATGGCATGTCCCCCTTCGGTTAAAAGATCAACCATCCGCTCCATTGTCCGTTTATTGTGCATCTGTTTTTCATGTTGCTCTTCAGGAGGATTATCAATATATTTTTTCGAATGGATGCAGAGGAGATTACGTCCTTTACTAAAAGGGATTGCTAGGGGATCAGATGTGACACGTGTTCCGGCAACAAAGATGAGCTCTTCTCCAAAATTAGGGTGGGTTTTTTCAAGGAGGATACTAATCGCTTGGGGATCTGCTTCGATTTGGTGGTTGGCAAAGAGGATTACATTTTCTCTTTTCTCCAGGAGAGAGACCATTTTATCGAGATTTTCTATTCCAGAAAGAGATGAATGTGGCAAATCAACAAGGGGACGGAGAAAGTCTAGGCCAAATTTGTAATAGTCAAAAGGGGAGCGGATTTTTTTGTGGTAGGGCTCGAAATTGAAAGGTTTTTGAAACCCATCTTTGACGATTTTGATAAAAGCACAAAAAATCCCAATATAATTTTCAGGATTTTCACCATGCCCCAAAATCACATCTTGATAACTATCCAAAAATTCTCGAAAAATTTTGGGATATTTATCAGGAATCGCCCTAGAAGAAGCCAGTTTATCGATTTGTTCTAAGAGCGCTTGGAATTTAACATTCGATTTTTTGTCCATCAGCAAGGGAGTAAAATTCAAATCCGTTTAAGTGGAGTTCGTCATTCCGTTTAAATGCGATTTCTCCTTTCCATTTTCTAGCAATCCTTCCAAAAAGATTTTTATCTCCCTTTGAAAGAAAATCATCCATTTGAGGATGGGTAACGAGCTCAACTTGATGCTCCTTATGAAGAGCCATAAATCTCTGAATTGCCCGCTCTATCTCT
Source organism: uncultured Simkaniaceae bacterium (assembly GCA_965555895.1). Lineage (GTDB taxonomy): Bacteria > Chlamydiota > Chlamydiia > Chlamydiales > Simkaniaceae > Neptunichlamydia. The sequence continues at coordinate 6,795 of CBEWFH010000031.1, read as the reverse complement.
ATAGAGGTACTTTCAAAGTTTTTGATCATTCCTTTTCCGTTGCAGTATGGGCAATGGACGAAAAGGGTTTGGATGAGAGACTCACGTGTCCGTTGCCTAGTCATTTCAACAAGGCCAAATTCGCTCATTCCTAAAATTGTACACTTGGCAGAGTCTTCTACCATTGCTTCTTTGAGGGTATCGAGAACCCTTCTTTGGTTTCTTCGATACCGCATATCGATAAAGTCACAGATGACAAGGCCACCAATATTCCTGATGCGAAGTTGCCGGGCAATTTCCTCGGCCGCTTCCATATTAATTCTGACTAAGGTCTCTTCAACATCGATATTTACACTCGAGGAAGTACTCCTTCCCGAATTAACATCGATGGTATACATCGCTTCAGTTTTATCGAAAAAGAGGTAGCCACCACTTTGGAGCCAGATCTTTCTTCTTAAGCATCTTTCGATTTCATTTTCGACAGCAAAGCGATCAAACATGGGAATTTTATCCCGGTAGCATTCGAGCTTAAGGGTTTGGTCTCCTTTATAGCGATCATAAACCTCACGACAGTATAGATAGGTTTGATGATCGTCTACAAGCATTCGAGTGTATTTTTTATTGATTGCCATTAGAACAGTTTTCTTTACAAGGTCAGATTCTCTATAGAGGCAAACCGGATCTTCGCTGTTCTTGAAACCTTCTTGAATTTTTTCCCATGCACCAAGGAGCTCTGTTGCTTCATCAACAAGCTCTTCGGTCGATGCGCTAGCACTTGCAGTTCGGCAAATCAGCCCCATTTTTTGAGGCATTTCAAAAGAGCTGATGATCTTTTTTAAACGATCCCTTTCCAAACGATCGGTAATTTTCCGGGAAACTCCCCGGTGTGGGGTATTTGGAAGGAGGACAAGATAGCGTCCCGGTATTGTAATATTTGAAGTGAGGCGGGCTCCCTTTGAACCAATCGGTTCTTTAACAACCTGAACGAGAACGGGGTAACCAAGCTCCATGAACTTCGAGATGTCGGCATCTTTGAGTTCGCGGGTCTTAATGGCGCTTACGTCGTAGTCCAACTCAAATTCCATATCGAACATTTCCTGGAATTTTTGGGTATTTTCAACGATGTCGCTGATGTGGATAAATCCGTTTTCACCTTCATTGATTGCTATAAAAGCGGACTGAATGTTGTGCAAAATATTAATGACCTCTCCCCGGTAAATATTTCCGGTGAGCTGTCTGTTAGATTTACGCTCAACAATCAGATCTTGAAGTTTTCCAAACTTTAATATCGCACATCTCTTTTCCTTTGACGTCACATTTAATAGAACTTCTTTCATCGGTTTCACCAGTGTAGATGTCTTTGCAAATCCCAAGAATACACTATTAAGCAATCTAATTCAAGAACTCCAATTGAAACTCAAATTTTATTTTCATGGAGAGGAGAGGGGGAGAGAAAATAAAAAATCTACCTGCTTAACTCACCTTACGTAAGGTGGGTACCTAATTCAAACTTGATTTTGTCTAGAAAGCTTTCTTGAATGAGGTTGAGAGCTCCTTGAACGCTGCACTTGAGTGCTTCTGGTTTTGCATCTCCATGACATTTCATGATAATTCCATCCACACCGCAAAGGATCGCTCCGGGGTACTCTGCAGAATAAAGTTCTGATTCAAGACGTTTTAAAAGAGATTTTGAAAAGGGGAGGAGAATTTGGTTTTTATGCATCGTCTCGAGAATAAAAGAGGAAATTCCCTCTGCTGTTTTTAGGAAAATATTTCCGGTAAATCCATCTGTCACAAGGACATGAATATTTCCGGCAAAAACCTCTTTTCCTTCGATATTTCCAGCAAAAATGATCTCATCTTGATTAAACTCTTGGAGAAGCTGGTAGGTTTCGCGAAGCTCATGGCCCCCCTTTTTCTCCTCAGTGCCAATATTAAGGAGGCCAACGACTGGTTTTTGAATGCCGCGACTTTTTTGGTAAGCTATCCCCATTTTGGCAAAATGGACTAGGTGCTCAGGGGTGCACTCAATATTCGCACCAACATCAATGACTGCAACGGGCTCTTTTTGAGTGGGAAGGAGAGTGATAAGAGCAGCCCGTGATATTCCAGAGAGCATAGGGAGTACCATCTTTGCACTCGCTATCAGTGCCCCTGTATTTCCTGTTGAAACCAGTGCATCGATCTTTTTCTCTTTAATAAGTTGCATTCCAATGCACATCGATGCCTCTTTTTTCTTCCTGATAGCATGAAGGGGTTCGTCATCCATATCGATGACTTCTTCGGTTTCAATAATATTTAGATGGGTTTCCTTAAGGTCGTATGCCCTACGGAAGGCTTTGATGTGAGTGATCATTTCTGGGGTTACAAAAACAGTTAGGCAAAAGGGGACGTCTCTCTCTGAATAGAGAGAGTGGAGAGTTTCGAGCACATGGTCGGGCGTATTGAGATCCCCACCTAAGAGGTCAATTCCAATATGTGGAACTTTTTTACTCTGGCGCTGCTTCCGAGATGACTGCACGTCCTCCGTAGTATCCACAGAATGAGCACAGTCGGTGGGGGAGGTGCATTTTTCCACAGTTTGAGCAACTTGCAACATGTTTCTCTTTTTTTGCATGGTGAGCACGTTTACTATTTTTACGTGCATTTGAATGTCGGTTACGTGGGACTGCCACTTCTCATACTCCTAGTTGAGGTCTGCAAAGGGAAACTGTGTTTCACCTTTATCTAGATAATTCTTTAACTCAGCCCGTTTGGGGCAATTTCCCATACATTCTACATAAGTTGGGATTTCTAGTAAAATCGCTTCTCGCATGGGGCTTGTATAATCAAAAATATGCCCTTTTATATTTGCAACTACTTCAGTGTGATAAAAAGAGGAAATTGCAATTTTTTTTTGGATCCGGCTATTACAAATGAGGCAGGGCATCTCAGCCTCAGTTTTAATCTTTAGCTGAATGATCAGGTGATTATCAGCGAGATAGGCTTTTCCAGATAGGAGGACAGGAGACTTAAACTGAAGGTCTTTTTCATCCACTCCAATCATAGCCGGAGGGATTGTCTCTTCAATCTTTTCTGTCTGCCCATCGTTTATGCGATCAATATAAATTTTAAGAAGATTTTCCATGATGGATAGAGTGTAGATCAAGGGGCTATAAACATCAATCCTCGATTTTTCAAAAAAAAACTTTGATTAAAAAATCTCTTATATATATCATTGTTCCTTTGAAACCGTTCTTTAAGGGAATAAGAATAATGGAAAATATCTAGTCCCTCAACCTCTTGTAGCTTTGGCTGGTCAACTATGGGCAGTAAAAGGGGCAAATAGCTATAGTCTTAGTGACGAAAATGTGAATAGAGCCGCAAAAGTTTTTGCCTATGCGGGAATGCGTATCGCCCTAGCGGGCACCCTTTACTACGCAATGAGCAAGTATAAAACCGATCCTTTAAGATCAACCCTAATTGGAGCATTTGTTTCTGCGCTGGCTGCTATTATGTTTTGGGCGGGGAAAATGGTTGTGGATGGAGCCAAAGCTGGTTATACCAACTTCCAAACTCCTCTCACAAGAGAGTTTGCAATGGGACTTGGTAGGTATATTCTTGGTGTGGTTATTCTTAACTTCCATAACTACAAAAAAATTGGTATCGTTGAGTATTTTGCACCTAGTGTATTGACACCTGCAACTATCAACAAACGTCCTTATTAATCAAGAGCCGCTATGATGGCGCGGGCAGCTTCTTTGCTCGCATTCTTTTCTCCTAAAAAGCTTTTCAATTTTTTGCACTTTTCAATGCAGTCTGAGCGGACGTATTCGCTGAGCATGAATTCTTGGGCTTTTTTGTGAAGAGTTTCTCTCTTTAGATTTGGCCCAAAAAGTTCTGGGAAGAGTTCCCCTTCATGGATAATATTGGGAAGGGCGTAATGGGGGAGGTTAATGCCGAAAATATTTTGAGCAATAAAGACATCTATCGGATTGATGGCAAAGGTGACAACTGTGGGAATATGGTGGAGGGCAAGCTCAAGGGTAATTGTTCCGGACGTTGCAATGGCTATATGGGAGGCGCGCATCAACTCGTAGCTGTGTTTTGGTTTCACAATGAGGAGGTCATTACCCTCTTTTTTAAGGAGGGGTAGGAGTTTTTCATCGGAGTAGGAGATAACAACAAGGAGCTGAGGATGATCTTTCTGAATCTCTTTTGCTACTTGTAATTGAAGGGGAAAGTTGCGGTGGAGCTCTTTTTCGCGACTCCCGGGAAAGATTGAGAGGATCTGCCTCTCACTTTCAATCCCATACTCCTCATTCCAATGGGGATCATAGGAGTGATTTCCAATTCTAGAAATGAGGGGATGACCGACATAGGAAGATTCGAGGCTATTTTTTGAAAAGAGATTGGGTTCAAAGGGGAGGATGGTTAGTAGGTGGTCAAGAGAGCGCTCCATCTTAGGGATTCTCCCTTTTCCCCATGCCCAAACTGTGGGGCAAATATAGTGGATCCTTTTGGCCTGAGATCCCTTTTTATAAAGGGCATTTGCCATTCGTAAGTTAAATCCAGGGTAATCAATAGTGACAACTCCCTTGGGTTTATTTTTCAAAATCTCTTCTTTGATTTTCTTGAATCTTTTGTAGAGTCTAGGAAGAGAAGAGAGAATATCGATAAATCCCATCACTTGAAATTCTTCCATTGGGATCATGCACTCCATTCCTAAGGCGCGCATCCTTGGACCTCCAACACCCTTCACTTTTAAAGCGGAGTTTTGAGCATAGAGCTCTTTTAAGAGTTTTTCTCCATGGAGATCACCACTAACTTCACCTGCAAAAATAAAAAGGTCGTAACTCATGAATCTAAAAATCCTTTAAGCCAATCCGCCCTGGCCTGAAAAACTTCAGGAGAAGTTCTATGTCCGTGGCGTTCGATGGATGGACCAATGATCATTTCAATGGGAGGAGAGCGGACCCCTTTTTTATGGGCCTCTTCGGCGAGCTTATAAATAAATGAAAATGCATGCTCTGTTCCGACTCGCGAGTCGTGGTTTCCAATATAAAAACGGACACTTCGATTATAAAGGGAAGGGATAAGTGTTTCTAAATCGAAATTTTTTGCTGCTCTGAAGCGGGTGAGGGGAGCAAAGCCAAGGATGTGAGAAATTTCAGGATAAACAGCAGCAACATGGCATGAAATATAGGCTCCACGTGAAAGACCAGCTACAGCAAACTTTCCTTCCTTAATAAAGGGTTTGAGATGAGTGACTGCTTCTTTGACCTCTTCAATAAAGGGGGGAATAACAGGATCTCCATTATTCATTCTCTCTTCCCAGACGTTCATCGCATTTTCTGGAGAGAGTCCGTTTTCATGTGCGGGGGATCTCATTGAAAAAATGCGGATCGGAAGCCTTTCTAAAAATTTCACAGGTTGGCAAAAGAACTCTTTCTGCAGGCTATCTTCGGCAGAGAGGATAAAATAAAAAAGGGTTGGCAAGGGTCTCTCTTCAAGTGGAGGGCCAACAAAGAGGCCTTTGGTTTTTTCAGAAATTTGGTGAGATTTAATATTCATTGCCGTCTTCGAGGGTTTCGTGGACCTCTTGTTCGAGGGGGAGGGAGATCCTCTGCAATTTTTTTATAGACAGCGTTCCACTGATCATGAATCACTTGGAGTCCAGGTTCTAAGCGGCACCGAAGGTTAAAAAACTGAAGGGCAAGATGAAATTCTGGTGCACGGGGAATCCGAATTTTTTGATTTGTTCTCTTTTGAAAAGGGGTGATCCGATACTGAGAGATTAAAATGCTCATCGTCCGTATTTTTAAACGGCGAGGGATTTTGAAAAATGTATGGAAAATAGTATCCATTAAAAGTCCTGCTTCTCTATAGATATCGCCAAGGTGGGGGATTTTTTCTCGAGCGATAAACTGTGTTTTGAGATGACGTTCCATGAGTGGAAAAGCGAGACAGGCAAGGAGGACGGGGCGTTCAAGTTCAGGCTCATGGGGTTCTTTAATTGTTCCATCTGCTTCTTGGAGATAGGCGTAGATTTCGCTTCCTTCAGGCGTTTCTAGATGTTCGGCAATCGCAGGAAGGAGGTGTTGCATGAGTCCATGGTTAGTCATTAGTTGGAAGAAGTTTTTCGCAGCTCCCGATTCGAGCATACGGAGAATTTCTTCAAGAACGCGTGCATGAGCACTCTTTGTGATCTCTGCTTTGCAGTCGATTAAAGCGAGGCGGGCCTCTTCTTCTATTTCAAGGCCAAAACGGGCTTGAAATTTCAGGCACCTAATCATCCGGACGGGGTCTTGTTTAAAACGTTGAAAGGGTTGACCAATCGCCCGAAGGATTTTCTTTTCAATATCTGGATATCCACCGACATAATCGATCACCTCTTCTTTTGCGCTATCGTAGAAAAGGCCGTTGATGGTGAAATCGCGACGGAGGACATCTTCTTCGGGGGATCCCCAAATATTATCTTCTGTAATGAGTTCTTCACTTTCGATGTCTCCTGATCTAAAGGTGGAAACTTCTATCACCTTTTGACCGAAGCGAACATGAGCTAAGCGAAACCGCTTACCAATGAGAATTGAGCTGGGAAAGAGGCGCTTGATTTCTTCAGGCTTTGCCGAAGTAGAAATATCAAAATCTTTCGGCCTGTTACCAAGATAGAGGTCACGGACACCACCACCGACAAGATAGCCGGAATAGCCGGCGTCACGCAGCCGGTACAGCACTTTGAGCGCCTCCTGTTCAATATCCTGCTCCCGGACAGGATGCTGCCCCTCCGGCATGACCAGAGGCTTTATCTCCCGTGGTTCTTCAGTCGGTTCTTTG
>CBEWFH010000030.1:0-9122 GCA_965555895.1 uncultured Simkaniaceae bacterium | reverse complement strand
AAGTGTTCTCATCTTCTTCAATATACTCTTTTATTTTATATTCTAAGTGGGCAGGAATTTCCACTTCGATCAAAACATCATTTCCTTCATAATCTTGCTCGATCACCCGCCCCTCTTTCATGAGCTCGCTTATTATGGCATATTTCTTTTGGGGGATACGGAGCCTAACTATTTTCCTGAGGTCTTTAATCACCACCGTCATCATCTTTAAGAGGTCATCAAAACCTTCCCCTGTCAGCGCTGAAATGGGAACAACTCTTGGATATTTTAACTTGTACCGAGCAATTAAAGTCTTATTCTCTAATTTATCAACCTTATTAAGTACAGTGATGATAGGTTTTTCCTTCGAGCTAAGTTCCTTAAGTACCTCATAGGTTGCATCTGAGTGTTCGTCAGCTAAGGGGTGGTTAATATCAACAAGGTGAATCAAAATATCGGTAGAAACCGCTTCTTCAAGGGTACTCCTAAAAGCTGCAACAAGAGTGTGTGGAATTTTTCTAATAAACCCAACGGTATCGATAAGGAGAATTTCTTGATGATTGGGAAGGGTAAACTTTCGGGTAGTGGTATCAAGGGTTGCAAAGAGTTTGTCTTCGATTAAAACATCTGCCTCGGTGAGTGCATTAAGGAGAGTTGATTTTCCAACATTAGTGTAGCCAATGATTGCAAAGGTGGGGATCCCTGAGCGGATCCGAGAGCGCCTTTGAGTTTCCCTGTGATGTCTAACTTCTTTAATCTCTTTATTAAGAACATCAATCCTCTTTCTAACAAGGCGACGGTCTATCTCAATCTGAGTCTCTCCAACCCCTTTCGTTGCTCCTCCTGCTCCAGCTGTTTGGCGAGATAGATGAGTCCACAGCCTTTTTAAGCGGGGAAGTTGGTAATGACTTTTGGCAAGTTCAATTTGCAGCATTGCTTCTTTTGTCTTTGCTCTTTGATAAAAGATCTCTAAAATGAGTTCTGTTCGATCGATGACAGGGCGTTTGAAGATCCGCTCTAAATTTTTCTGTTGATTAGGGGAAATCTCTTCATCAAAGATCACCACGTCAGCTTTTAGCTCTTCCGCTTGCAAACGAAGCTCTTCGATTTTCCCTTTTCCAAAATAGAGAGCTGCATCAATCGCTCGAATTGAGCAAGGAATTTTAGCTACCACCTCAAAACCATAGGTCTTTGCAAGGGCAGCGAGTTCATCGAGATGTTCTTTGCATAAAGGGATATCTTTTGCCCGATCGTAACTTCCTGCAACCATAGCAGTAGTTAGATCTCTAATCTCATATTTGACATCTTCGTAAAGTTTATCTTCTTTCATAGTGTGAGTTCCAAACCATCGTAGGCTAGGAAAAATCCTTCCGGCAAATTTTTATTGGTTTCATCGTGTTCGATTTCATGAGAAATATGAGTGAAATAGGTCTTTTTAGCACCTGTTTTTTTTGAAAATTTCATCGCTTCGTCTAAACTTAGGTGCGCTTTAGACTTTTTCCACCGTCTTCCGCTAATAATTAAAGTTTCAATCCCCTTAAGAGAATCAAATATCTCTTCTTTAAAATCGAGAATATCGGTGACATAAGCTACGGTACTAAAACGGTAGCCGTTGACCTTCATTCCAAGTTGATCATAGGAGAAATAGGTAATGGTAAGCCCCTCGAAAATGGTCTCTCCAAGGTCCCCTTTAAGAACCTGAAACTTTAACTTCGTGGCATGGACATCATCAGCTTCCATTGGAGGGAGAAAATAATGGTAGCGGATTTTTAGTTCTTCTAAAGTTTCTCTCGAGAGCAAACAGGGAACCGGTTTTTTTTGGACAAAAGTATAAATCCGAAGTTCATCAAGTCCAGCAATATGATCATAGTGGGTATGGGTAATCAGGAGTCCATCTAATGAATCGATTCCATATTTTAGAGCTTGGGTCCGGTAGTCCGGACCAATATCGATCAAAAACCGCTTCTTTCCATCGGTAATCAAAACTGAAGGACGGAGCCTTTTATTCTCAGGAGTTGTTGATTTGCAAACCTTGCAAGTGCATCCAATCACAGGGATCCCCATCGACCCCCCCGATCCTAAAAAGAGCATCTTCATAATATAGCCTCTGCAAGCTTCTTTCCAAAATAAGCATGATAGAGAAGACCGCGCGATCCCATTCCTGTTATCACATGGAGACCATCGCTTAATTTTTCCACAATGGGATTGCATCCACTAGCATTAACAACGCGCATTTCTGAAAGGCATCCCAGCGGCTTAAAAGGAGAGTAGGAAGGGATAAATTGTCCAATCTGCTTATAAATTAATTCGGTTGCTGTTCCCATACATGGCTCTTCTGTCACATAGTCTCTTTCATAGGTAGAACCCAAAAAGCATCGATCATCCTTTTCGCTAAGGGCGAGATATCCTTTTCCGATAAGGCTACTCTCATTTTCAAAATAACTCGGCTTTTCGCAGACCAAAATTTGTCCCTTGTTAAACTTTAGGTCGAGATTTTTGCCGGCTGCAAAACTCCGTATCCCTCCACCAGCAGCTATTACCACCTCATCAAAATCCTGGAGATCACTAAGGGCAATATTTCTTTTTTCTAGCATAGCCCCTAAAGTTTCACATACCCTCCATAGACCCTTTACGTAAAGGGGAGCATGGACCGTAATTCCTGACTTGATAAAAATACCGGGCAAATAGCGACTTCCCTTGATAAAATCATGGCACCGCTCTGCTTCCCACCACTCAACATCGCTGTACTTTTTCTCAAGTCTACGAAAGGCGTGTTCCTGCTTTGGGGTGACTGCTACTTTTAAAATTCCAGTCTCCTTATAAACATCCTTACCTACCAGCTGAAGGAGTTTCTTCGTCTCTTCCATCCCCTCTCTTTCCATCCATGATAGGCGGGCACTTTCCCCAGGATAAGGATGGAGCAGGCCTGAGGCAATCCCTGAGGCGCCTCCTCCAATTCCTTTTCCATCAAAAATGGTGACATTCCCCCCAAGCTTAAGAAGGTTATAACAAAGAGCGAGGCCTGAAAAGCCCCCGCCAATAATAGCAATTTTTTTCATGTACTCTTGATAGGCTGTTTCTTCTGCACTAGAGCATAACTCTCTACGGCAAAATTAAAAAAGAAAAGAATTCCCGGAGTGAGCATTGCGCAGAAAGGGATCATGACAAAAAACCATTGGAGAGCAATGGCGAGTGTCTCTGTCCGCATAAAAAAGTTGACACCAGTCAGGAATGCTGCCAGTGAAAGGACTCCTACACCTAAGAGGAGAGGGATAAGCCCCAGTAAGAAAAGTGCTAGGCTTGAAAAAAGATTTTCCTTAAAGCGAAAGTAAACCTCTTCAGCAAACTTTAATTTCAATCTTGAATTCAGAGCAATATGAGGGGTTGCGAAAAAAAGTAAAAACAAATTGAAAAAAGAGAGAATTAAAGAGCCAAGTACTAGTAAAAAAGGACCAAAAGCCAATACGACTCCCAAAAAATCACCAAGAGCTGGAATCTCTTTAAGCAAGTAAAAGACCCCCATGATCATCCACAAAAGCAAATAGGCTAAAAGGAGTGGAAAGGTTAAATAAGATACTCCAATCAAAAGCTCCCATGATTGACTTAAAATCTTCCTAAAGCTCAGAGGGATCATCTTTACTTCATGATGATAGACCCGCGCTAAAACAACTCCTGCAGACAGAAGAAGTCCCGAAGACAAAAAGACCGGGAGAAATGTTAAACTAAGGACAACCCACTGCCCAGCATTGACAGCAAGCGCCCGACAAAAAACAAGCATCAAACCGCAAACCACAAGAATGGGAAACATAAAGAGGATTTTCTTCCTCGAAAATGAAAAACGGAGGGCACGATTAAAGATGCGTTCGATCTCTTCAAATGTCATGTTTATATACTAACAAACTTAGAGGAATTATTTCAAACCCACAAGACTTGTAGCTACCCAACTAGGAGTTAAGATTCCCTTCAAAATTATGGGAAGTATCTGAAAGTTTTAGATCTAAAATTGTAGCAGACATAGAGCCCCGAAGATATCTGAGCACTGAGCAAACATCCCTCGCAAATTCTAACCCCTCTTCTCCAATTTCCCGAATTCAATTCCCTTGGAGTATTGTATGCTATCCCATAATGACTTAAATTCCCCGTAGCCACAATTAGAAAATCTTTAGCCAATCTTTTTAGCTCTTCAATTTCAAGGAGTTTTTCAGGCGCTCGGTTAACCAAACATGGAGATCTTTCAATGAGTTTTGGTCCCTTGATTCCCCGCCCCTTAATCTCAGCGTTCCATAAAGTCTTAAAAAGGAATAGGGAATATCCTCTCCAGCTTTCTTCTCTCATCAAGTATTTGATAGAGCCCTTCATCCCCTAACTCCTTAACCTTCTGGACATATTGCTCCAGAAAGTCCCCCTTCAAGATTGCCATGTTCATCTGATCCTCACACTTCTATCCCGAATAACATACCACCAACCATTTTTTTAAACCCACTAAAATTAACTTACCTTACACATGCAGGGGGTGAGAAGAAATGAGTGATTTTGATTTCCAGTGGATTATAAATCGTCCCATAAAACTCAGTCCATCTCACTTACTATCGACTTTAATCAGTTGATAACACTGTCTTTTTCGAGATAACAAAACAAGACAATCCTGCTCTATACAAATAAAAAAAATCAACACGCTCAAAATGGTGTCTCGTTAAACGAACGTTTTTTGAGACAGGCGAATGCACACTGAATTCTTAACCGAGAAACAAAAGGATCCATTTAGAGTTAGGTAAGCAATAAGTAAAATCACGCCATTTTCTAAAAGTTTGATATCAAGGTTATTTATAAAAATATCCAAAAGCAGCTGTGACAAAATTATATACGGTTCTAACGATATTTCCAGGAATCGCATTTATATATTCAGCATCAGCATTTCGTTTGCGTACTATATCGTCAATTAAAACTGTTGAGGTTGATCTGTGTAAATAATCGGCAGAAACCCGAACTTTGAATCCCCCAATATAAACAAGAGCTCCTTCTTTTATAACCTTCTCCGGAAACTGATCTAAAGGAACTCCTCTCCATCTTCTGGACTCTCCTGTTAATGTTCTCAAACAGCCATCATTTGAAAGTATGGCTCCAATAGCACACACAACATCCCCCTTTAATTCATCCTTAATCTCTTTATGATCAACAACTAGCGTCTTTATATCTTGAATAAAGAAGCCCATTCTTTCTTGATCGGTAATCTCTATTTCTATCCGATCTAAATCCTGTTGAATTTTAAAAATTTCCTCAAAAATATTACTAGTTTGAATAAGTGCTTCTGTAGCAATAGAATCATATGAATAGGATTCTTTGAGGTCTTCTAATACAGAATTGAAAGAATCTCTGTTTTTGAAAGTATGAAGATTTTGGTTTCTAGGTTCTGCATAAATTTGATTACAATATCCACAGTTTAACGGTCTATTAGTTTTTTCTAGATGGTTATTCCAAGATTCTATGCAGTTAATATGGAAGAAGTGAGCACATACAATTTCTACCACCTTTTTAGTGTCTCTAGCTTCACATTTGGCATAATCTTCTGAACATATAGGACAGGAAAAATATGTTGTATTTTTTTCTATTGCAATCATAAATACTCACATTTGTTAATTTATATTTTATATAAGATTGAGTATCTTACAATATTGTGACATTATCATTCAACTTTATAAAAAGCCTTAGCAGTTTCTTAACGTTAAGATCCCTTATAGAGATAACGGGGTCGGACGATAGGAGTCCCCTTCCCATCTCGCGCCTCAAGTCTTTCGTAGACGGTCTGAATAGCAATTCCAACCGAACGCGAAAGGCCAAAAAGGACGGTATAATAATCGGGATAGGGAAATCCTGCCGCGGAGAGGATCGTCCCCGACATCGCATCGACATTGGGGTAAGGGTTAGAGATTTTCGGGTTCTCTTTCAAAACCTTGGGGCCCACAGCTCTCAAGTGCATCGCAATCTTGACAAGGGGATCTCCTGAAAAATGCTCCTCAGTATAATCATAAAAAATCGTCGCCCGAGCATCTTCTGCGCGGAGGACAGCATGGCCAAACCCAAAAACAAGCTCGTTATTATCAAGGCGCTTTCTGATGAGACCTTCAACATCTGCAGCGGAGGCATTTTCACCTAATTGATCTAAGATAGTATGGACAAAGGTAAGGCAATCTTGATTCGCCTTTCCATGGCGCGGTCCGGCAAGTGCGCACATTGCGCCGCAGATCGCTCCATACATCCCCTCAAGTCCTGAGGCAATTGCCTTGCCAACAAAGGTGGAAAGGTTACCCCCGCCATGATCATAATGGAGGATATTAAAGAGGCGAAAAACTTCGGTTAACTGTTTTTTATCGGCACCGGGAGCTTGAATCATATGAGCGAAATTTTCCATGTATCCCAACTCGGGATTAGAAGGAGAGGTTTCTCCCCAGCCAGCATGATAATTAATGACAATGGCCGCTAAGTGAGGAAGCTTTGCAATCAGATTAAGGCAGTCTTCCTTATAGTTGTTTTGACCCTCGAGCATTCCAAGAACAAGGATTGATGCGTTGAAGAGCTTCATTGGATGCCCTTGTCTAGGGAGAGACTCGATATGTTTGACCACTGCACTGGAGCAATTGCCCCGTTTCTTCAGCTCATCGCTAAAAGTCGTGATCTCTTGAGAGCTTCCCTCTTTTCCATTCATAAGAAGGTAGAGGACCCGCTCCGGCTCCCACTTATAGAGCTCAGAAATCGGTCTTCCTCGATAGAAAAACCCCTTAATCGGATCAACAGAAGAGGTGGTGCAATACCCAACAGGATACCCCCTCATTCCTGTTTCGAGTTGATCCTTAGTAATCTCAAAGAGAACTTCGCTCATTATCTTTCCCTATTTTAATAGATGCGCAACGGCATCTCTTTCTTCTAGCAGTTCTTTTTCAGTTGCCGCAAGCTTTTCCTTTAAGAAAGGATCGATTTCAAACCCTTTAACGATTTCAATCTTTCCCGGACTAGTCATTTTGCAGGGGAAGGAAAAAATTAACCCCTCACTCATCCCATAAGGATTTCCGTCAGAACAAATACATGATGAAAAAGCTGGTCCTGGATTATAAAGGGCATGAACCCCATCTAAAATAGCGTTAGCAGCAGATCCCGTAGAAGATTTTCCTCTTGCTGCAATAACTGCAGCTCCCCGCTTCTGAACCGTTTCAAAAAACTCCCCTTCGAGCCACTTCCTATCGGTAATCACATCACTCGCTTTTTTTTCATTAATTGTGGTGTTGACAAAATCGGGAACTTGGGTCGCTGAGTGGTTCCCCCAAATGATCGTATTTTCAACAGCTTCTAGAGAAACGCCCCCTTTTTTCGCGAGTTGATACTGCGCCCGATTTTGATCCAAACGAGTCATCGCATGAAAGTTTTCTCTTGGAATATCGGGAGCATTGTGCATGGTAATAAGGCAGTTGGTGTTGCAAGGATTCCCGACAACAAAGACCATCGCATCTTTTTTCGCAGCGCTATTTAAAGCTTTTCCCTGCCCGACAAAAATTTTTCCATTTTCAGAGAGGAGATCTTTCCGCTCCATCCCTGGACCGCGCGATTTTGCACCTACTAAAATGGCAATGTCAATATCTCCAAAAACTTCCTCTGCCTCACCTCCAATCTTAACCTCTTTGAGGTGGGGAAAGCCACAATCTTCGAGCTCCATCACTACCCCTTTAAGCCTATCAACCGCCTGAGGAACTTCTAAGATATGGAGTGCAATTGGCTCTCCCTTTCCAAAGAGTTCTCCACTTGCAATTCTAAATAGGAGGCTGTAGGCAATCTGCCCGCCACCACCTGTTACAGCTATTCGCTTAACCATCTTTCACTCCTAAATTTGAACTACTCATTAAAAGGTTTATTGCCATATTCCTTCAAGTGAAACTTTGGGGTTATATGAAATCTTCGATTGTGGTAAAATTTGAATGTCATGAAAAAAAAAGAATATATATTAAATCTTTCATGTAGCGACCAGGTGGGAATTGTGGCGGCTGTCACCGGCGCGATGGGTGAAATGGGACTCTTTATTTTAGAGCTGTCGCAGTTTAGTGACCCCTCGACTGGGCAATTCTTTATGCGGATCTACTTTGAGACGACAAAAGAGATTTCTGAAGATAGGATTGCAAAGAGTTTTGGAAAGGTTTCTGAAAAGTTTAAGATGAGCTGGGAGCTCCACGACACCGACTTCCGCCCGAAAGTTCTTTTGATGGTTTCCAAACATAGCCATTGTTTAAACGACCTCCTTCATAGGTGGTCGAGTGGATCTCTTCCAGTTGATATTGCTGCGGTAGTTTCAAATCATGAGGATTTGAAAAAAATGACCTTCTGGTATGACGTTCCCTTTCACCACATGCCTATCATGGAAAATAATAAAAAGGAGCAAGAAGAAAAACTCCTCCAATTGATTGAAAAAGAGGGAATTGATCTTGTTGTCCTTGCCCGCTATATGCAAATCTTAACCGATGGTCTCTGCCAAAAAATGTCAGGAAAAATCATCAATATCCACCACTCGTTTCTCCCCAGTTTTAAGGGGGCAAAACCTTACCATCAAGCGTTTGATCGTGGGGTGAAAATCATAGGGGCTACCGCTCACTATGTCACTGCCGACCTAGATGAAGGGCCAATCATTGATCAGGAGACGGCGCGGGTCCGTCATGACCAATCTGCTAAAGAGCTTGTTCAACTTGGTCAAGATGTAGAGTGTCAAGTTCTTGCACATGCTGTAAAGTGGCATGTCGAACAACGTGTTATCATCAATCAGCACAAAACAGTTGTCTTCAACTGATTTTCCCTCTATCTAGTAAAGGTATGGAAGGAAAGAGCCCATCAAGTACAGCTATTCATGATCATACCTATCGGATTTTTCCGAATGGTCTTAATACCCAAGGAACTGTTTTTGGAGGCTTTATCATGTCTGAAGCTGATCGCTTCGCACATATTATTGAGGAAAGATATAGCGGAAAGATTTGCGTCACGGCCTCTGTCGATTCGATCCAGTTTCATGCTCTTGCTAGCCACGGAGATAATACCATTTCCATGAAATAAAATCAGGTTCATCCGCATAACGCATACTTTTGAGCGTGGAGGTGATAAAGCCTGAGCTT
>CBEWFH010000029.1:0-9249 GCA_965555895.1 uncultured Simkaniaceae bacterium | reverse complement strand
ATGTTAGGAGTGTCTACAAAAACGGGGAAAGATCACAATTCATCTTAATCCTCTCAATTTTCGATTATAAAAAAGGCAAGAATCTCATGAATCATTTTTTAAGTAAACACTCTCGAAAATCAATCACAGAGAGTTAGCATTTATTGCGGAAAATTTTGTTTGGAGTGTAGCTGCAAATTGATAAAGCTTTTGAGGAAGGGGAGAAAGAGCTTTTCATCGTGGCGTGGAGCGAGGTGCGAAGGGTCGGTTCTCTCTAACATCGTTTTAATAATCCTAAAGGTTCCATCTTTTTGATCCTCATCGGAAAGATTTTTATACGAGAGGATATAGGTCAGGGCGTGCCCGGTGGCAAGGGAGAGGTTTTCCCAGCTCATTCCTTCTTCAAAGCGGTTTAGTAGTTGATCTGAATAATCGGATAGTAGCTCCTCAGTAAGAGGGTCGGTGCGGGAGGGTTGAATGAGGTTACGATCGCTTGAAAAGGTGAATGCTAAGCGGAGAAAAGGGGGGACAAGCTCTTCAAAAAAGGACTCCGTTGCTTTTTCAGGGAGGTAAAGGGCATCGATGCTGACTAATAGATAGTGGATTGTTTCAATGGCTGCCGTCTGTTTCTCTTTTAACTGCATTTCAGTATTGGGGTTAATATAGTCAACCACTTCATCGATAATATGGGGAAGTTCTATCCAGGTAAACCCTCTGGAATATTTAACTTTTAAATAGTGGGTAAGGGAATAGAGGTCTTTCCCCTCAAGTTTAGTCAGGGGTGGGGTGGGGCACTCAAGAACTTCAAAGGTCACCTCATCATGAGTTACCTTTGCTTCTCTTTCTCCCACTTCAATAGGGATTATGACTTGGCCATCTGGTGGTTGTTGTGGTAAATCGTACATCGGGAAAAATCATAATACTTTTTGAATTTTATGAATAGTTTAAATGACCTGTGATGATGATGATTTGTTTGATGAAGCGGTCCTTTAGGTGTTTGTAATCGTCCTCTAAAACCTCAACGAAAAAATCATTCGGATTAGCACCGACCTCATGGTACTCTTCGGGGGCATGCCTTTTTAAAAAGTCAATAACAGCAACCATATTGATGTCTTTCCCGTAGGCAACTCGCCCTTTTGAATGTTCGATGATAGCTGCAACCGAATATTCTTTCATCAAAATCATGGAGCATTTGCTCCTCTTCCAAGGTTGGGGCACAGCCAGCGTAGGGGTCGGTATAATCAGCGAGCTCTGAACTAGGGATAGCTCGTTTGGTACCTATTGGTTTAAGGACTTTGGTTTTAAACTGAGCAATATCTCCGCCGTACTCGGCATGGTAGCTCTCTGATAGAGATTGGAAGGTCGCACTTCTAAGTTGAGAGAGCTCTTCTTCAACCAATTCAACAATTTGGCGATCGATCATGGGTAGAGTGAGATCATTATTAGCGCTTCAGTGATTAGAGGTGAAAAATTTTGGTCTGAAATTATCAATTTCTCCTTATTGTTTTTATTTGAGAAATCTGATCTCCGACCTTTTTTTCAAGTCCTGATTTTTCAACAGAAACTAAATTTACAGAACAAATGGTACACTACCTGGTGCAAAGCCTCCTTTGAACTAGGGATGTAGATTTGCAATGGCGCCAACCCTTACTTTCATGAGGGCCTGTGTAGTTACAATGAGGGCAGATAATATCTATATGCAAATGGCTTGGGGTTGGAACGTCTAACATGGAATCCTACAATTAAATCAGAAGAGCTCTTAATCGTTTTTGGAAAAACATGCCGCCTTATTTAGAGTTGGATGAGCTGTCCCCCCCCCGCGAACCTACCAGTGCCAATGTTGCAAGAAAGTCAAAAATAATATATGTTTGACGATATAGCCCAAAACTCGGGTTGTCTAAGTACGACATAGAGGTATATGATGGATCTAAAGATCAAAGATGTTGCTGAGCTACTAAATGTCTCAGAGACAACGATCCGACGTTGGCTTGCAGAAGGAAAAATTCCTGCTTATAGGCTTCATCATCAATATCGGTTCAGTCGAATAGAAATTGAAAATTGGATGCTCAGTTGTCGTCTTCAAAAGGAAACCGGAAACTTTCTTCCTTCTGATGAAGAACAGATTTTCCCTCCAAAAAAAGAGGAAAAAGAAGACCAAGATGTCAAGAAAGGGATGCAACAGTTTAGCCTCTTTCGTGCGATTCACCGAGGGGGTGTTTTCAACGATATTCACGAAACAAAGAAAGAGAAGCTTGTACGAGAAACAATGGACCGCGTTTCTGGTGATCTAGGGATGGATCCACTTGTGATGTCTGAGCTCCTTCTAGATCGGGAAAAACTAATGTCTACTGCTCTTAACAATGGTATTGCCGTTCCCCATACCCGTGATTTCCTCTTAAAAGGGCCAACCGATGTTGTTGTGGTTGTTTTTCCAAGTGAGCCCATTGATTGGGGTGCACTCGACGAAAACCCTGTTCACACCCTTTTCTTCCTTTTTGCCTGTGATGATAAGCGCCATCTCCATCTTTTAGCAAAGCTCGCGCACCTTAGCAGCAATGATGAAGCCTTAGAGCTTATGCGCTCAAAGCCTTCGAAGAAAGAGTTTCTCGATTATATCAAAGAATGGGAAGCGCGCGTCGGCAAAAAATAGCTACTATAAGGCGATGAGATGTTTTGCTGTTGTTGTACATCTGCTACTAATGCCGAAAAAAGTCCGTTAATCCCACCTATTCAAATAACCGCTCAAGAGGGTGAAGCGACCCTTTTTCTAGGGCATGAGACTGTAGCAAGCGAAAGCTTCTACTTAGCTCCAAGCGCTCAACATACTCCCTATTTAGAATGGAGTGAGTCCCAAATTCGGTCGATAGGAATCGCTTTTAAAGCGAGTATTTACACTGATTGAAAAACAAGGGCGTCACCCTTTTGTGATAGGAAGATCTACCAGGGAGAATGGGTTTGTTTATGAAGTTGCAATTTCGTATAAATCGATAAGTGATCCGATAGATCTTATTAAAAAAGCAATTTTTTGGGGGAAAAGACAAGGCCCTCTGAAAAGAGCTCAAATAAATGAACGTTACCCTGAAATACCAAAAATCGATAGTGATTCATTTGAGACCCTCCCTCTCTTTGAGGATGCCTTTCTCGTGATGACAATCCGTAAAATAGATATTTACCTATTGGGAAACTCTCATTTGAGCCTTGTTTCTTCTGGAAAGGAGAGGGATAGATCATCTATTGATCTCTATCTTCAAATGGAGATCTAGGGCCAGGCTCAGCTTTCTGTTTTTCAAACCAAAAAGCATGATCATCATAGAGGCTACAGCAAAAGGATCAAACTTAAGAAATCGAAAGAACCTCTGGATGCGCTTGTAGCATGACTGAGGAAAAGATTCTGTCATAAATGCTATTGCAAGATGTATGAAATTCTTTTCACCAAGAGTACATGCAAATTCCCCAAAACTATGTTTTGTAATAGAAACTTGAGGGAGTGATTTGTCGTTAGGGATACTCGTATCGTCCAAAATTTCTTGTAGAACTTCTTTTCTTGATCTCTTTGTTCCATCAAAATAGAGAGAATTTTCTTGTTGGTTATCAGGTCTACTTTCTATTGAAAAGTGTGGAGCAATTTCTATTAGGTCAAATATTCCTACTTCAATTATTGCAAAACGAAAAGAAGCTGTGAAATTAAGATCAGCACGCCCTGTCAGCACTTTTGCAATATGTGGGGGCCAATATAGCGCTAAAGAGAAGACCTGCGGTGATACAAATACGTCTATTTCTGTCACACTCTTCCCCAGAAAACATCCATTCGTTACTGACTATTGTCGCAGCTCCTAATCCTCCAGACAATAAAAGCCCTTTAAGAGATGCACCTGGAAAATGTTTAACTATAGGTGTAGAGCCTGCAAGAGCTGCAATACCTATGAAGGTTGTTGATTCTATGAGTATTCTAGAGTAATTTTGAACTGAAACCATTTCTTCTCCCAAAAATCAAATTTTTTACTCACGGGAGTATATGCAAAAACTAATTATTTGCACATGTTTATCATGGCAAAAGATGGAGGTAGCATAGGTTGCACGAAAAAGCCCTGGAGGTCTAATTGGTTAATTTAGACATCCTCTTAACGTTCTTCTTTGGTCTCTTCCTTAGCAGTGGTTGAACTTGCAAGCTTTTTCTTCTCTTTCTTCTTCTTTTCTTTTGGAAGGTCTTGATCTTTGAAGGTGAGTTTCCCATCTTCAAAATCAATGAGAATTTCTCGGGGCTCATCACCTTCAAGGAGGAGTTTTTCAGCAAGTGGATCTTCAAGGAGTTGCTCGATGGTCCGACGAAGGGTTCGCGCACCCATCTCAGGTTGGAATCCTTTCTCGACAATATGATCTTTTGCTTTTTGTTCGAGCTTAATGACGATATTTTTCCTTTCAAGGCGTTTTCTAAGTTTATCGACTTCAATCTCGATAATGTGGACGAGGTCATTTTTATCAAGGGCTTTAAAGATGACGGTATCATCAAGGCGATTGATAAATTCAGGCTTAAAGTGTTTTTTCGCTGCCTTGTCGATTTTCTCTTTCATTGTGTCGTAATCAAGCATTCCCTCTTTCACGCCAAAGCCTACTTCTGTAGAGCGACGGATAAGATCAGAGCCAAGATTTGAGGTCATTAAGATGATAGTATTGCGGAAGTCTACTTTTCGACCCATTGAGTCGGTCAGCTTTCCATCTTCTAAGATTTGAAGGAGTAGGTTCAGCACATCAGGATGGGCCTTTTCCACTTCATCAAAAAGGACAACTGAATAAGGACGTCTTCGTACTTGTTCGGTAAGCTGTCCACCCTCTTCGTGACCGACATATCCTGGAGGAGAACCAGTCATACGGCTTACAGCAAACTTCTCCATGTATTCGGACATATCGACTTGAATAAGGGCGTTTTCTCCACCAAACATATGGATCGCCAGTTGTTTAGCAAGGAGGGTTTTACCAACCCCTGTTGGCCCTAAGAAGAGGAAGGCTCCAATTGGACGGTTTGGATCTTTAATATCTGCTTTACTACGGCGCAGGGAACGACAAACAATATCGAGGGCTTTTTCTTGTCCAATAATGTGATCTTTAAGGATCTCTTGCATCTTAAGAACTTTAGAGGCTTCTCCCTCTGTAAGTCTAGACATCGGAATGCCGGTGTGTTTTGCAACAACTGCGGCAACATCATCCTCATCAACAACTTCTTGATGTTCGTCTTTGTTTTTTTCCCACTTTGCTAAAGTTTGGGCAAGTTTTTCTTGAGAGTTTTTCTCTTTGTCGCGGAGATTTGCAGCCTTTTCATACTCTTGCTTTCCAATCGACTCTTCTTTAGCTTTTCTCAAAGTTGCAATTTCAATCTCTAGCTGATGAATATCTTGCGGTTGATGGAGCATTGAGATGCGCGCTTTTGCACCCGCTTCATCGATGAGATCAATCGCTTTATCTGGGAGGAAACGACCAGTAATATAGCGATCAGAAAGATAAACGGCGCTACGGATGGCCTCTTCGGTATAGAAACATTTATGGTGTTCTTCATATTTTGCTTTAAGCCCATACAAAATCTCTGTTGCTTCCTCAACGCTTGGAGGAGCAACATTAATTTTTTGGAACCGACGCTCGAGGGCGGCATCTTTTTCAATATGCTTGCGGTATTCATCAATGGTTGTTGCGCCGATACATTGGATTTCGCCACGCGAAAGGGCAGGTTTTAAGATGTTTGAAGCATCGATTGCACCTTCTGCTGCTCCCGCACCAACAATCGTGTGGAGCTCATCGATAAAGAGGAGGATGTTTCCATTTTTTTTCACCTCATCCATCACTGCTTTGATCCGTTCTTCAAACTGACCTCGGTATTTCGTTCCAGCAATCATGAGAGTTAGATCAAGAGAGATCAGTTTTTTCTTAGAGAGATGATCTGGGACTTCTCCTTTAACAATGGCGTGTGCAAGCCCTTCAACAATTGCCGTTTTACCAACACCTGCTTCCCCAATAAGGACGGGGTTGTTTTTACGACGACGGCATAAAATAAGGATAAGTCTTTCTACTTCATTGGCTCTTCCTATGACAGGGTCAAGCTTCCCTTCGCGGCAAAGCTCTGTTAGGTCATGTCCATAAGCGCGAAGAGCAGGGAGTTTTTCCGATCCAGGAGCCCCAGTAACCTTTTCTTGCCTTGGAGATCCAGGAGATCCTGACATTCCCATTGGAGGAAGTTGAAGATTAAAGGTTTCGAGTTCCTTAAGGACCTCTTTTCTTACTTCTTTAAGATTAATATTCAGGTTTTCAAGGATTTGAGTTGCTACCCCATCGGTTTGTCTTAAGAGGGCAAGGAGAAGGTGCTCAGTTCCCACATAGTTATGGTTAAGAGCTGCCGCTTCCTCATTTGCATATTCAAAAACCTTTTTCACCTTACCAGTTAGAGCAGGGTCACCATACACTTGAATCTCAGGGCCAAATCCAACGAGGCGCTCCACTTCTGCTAAAACGGTGTCATAATCAACATTAAGATTTCGGAGCACATTAACAGCAATCCCTTGACCCAGCTTTAGGAGTCCTAAAAGGATATGCTCTGTCCCTAAATAGTTGTGGTTCAGGCGTTGTGCTTCTTTTTTTGCGAGTTTTATGACCTGCTTGGCGCGGTTGGTGAACTTATCAAACATAATTACCCTGTATCCTTATTAACTTAGTTTAAAGGGCTAATCTCTTTTAAGATTAGCCCTATAAAGCAACCTAATCAATTAGGGGCTATAACCCTCATTCTGTCGTCCCAATCATTTTTTGTAAATTTTAACTGGTCTCTATTTTTTTATCTCTATTTGTGATACGTTTTAACCTCTTTACCAGGTGCAATTAGCGATGTGGAAAATATTAGATACCGGAAAAGGATCTGCCCAAGAAAATATGGCTATTGATGCCAATCTTCTCGAAAAGATGAAGCCCGATGATTCTCCCATTCTCCATCTCTACGATTGGGAGGGGAAGGCTGCTACCTATGGTTATTTTCTCGATCCAGGAAAATTCCTCGATCTTGCAGTTGCTGAGAGAGTGGGACTCTCTCTTGTCCGCCGTCCCACAGGGGGAGGGATCATCTTCCACGTCAGCGATTTCGCCTTTTCTGTCTTAGTGCCAGCGAATTTCCCACATTATTCAACAAACACCCTCGACAATTATGATTTTATCAATACTGCAGTTAAAAGGGGAGTAAATAATTTTCTTGAAACCTCTGAGAGTCTGACTCTTCTGCCTGAAGAACCCACGCCTCTCGATGAGAGCTGCCGTCATTTCTGCATGACAAAGCCGACAAAATACGATGTGATGCTACAGGGGCGTAAAATCGCTGGGGCAGCCCAAAGACAGCGAAAACAGGGATATCTCCATCAAGGGAGTATCGCCATCGCCCTCCCTAAAGAAAATTTTTTAAACGAGGTCCTCCTTGAAGGGACCCAGGTTCATGAGGCAATGTTAGAAAACACCTTTTCCATCCTTGGGAGAGAATGGACCCCAAATGATCTAGAAGAGGTCCGAGAAACCTTAAAACGTCAACTTCAAGAGGAACTTACGCAATGAAACCGAAAACAGCGGTCACCCCTACGCGGGCTGAAGATTATCCAGAATGGTACCAACAAGTCATTAAAGTTGCTGAACTTGCTGAACACTCTCCCGTCCGTGGCTGCATGGTTATCAAACCTTGGGGATATGCTCTTTGGGAAAATATCCAGCAGTATCTCGATAAGAAATTTAAAGAGACAGGGCACCAAAACGCTTATTTCCCCCTCTTTATCCCCCTCAGTTACTTAGAGAAAGAGGCGAAGCACGTTGAAGGGTTTGCCAAAGAGTGCGCCGTTGTTACCCATCACCGTTTAATAGAAAAAGGGGGGAAGCTTGTCCCTGATGGAGAGCTTGAAGAACCTCTTGTTGTCCGTCCCACCTCTGAAATGATTATTGGCGACATGTTTTCCAAGTGGATCGAGTCTTACCGCGATCTCCCCCTCCTTATTAATCAGTGGGCTAATGTCGTCCGTTGGGAAATGAGGACCCGACTATTTCTCCGTACCACTGAATTTCTCTGGCAAGAAGGACACACCGCTCATGCTACTGAAGAAGAAGCCCGCGCAGAAACGAGGCAAATGCTCGATATTTATGTCGAATTTGCAGAAAAAATTCTAGCGATCCCCGTTATTAAAGGAGAGAAGACAGAGAGTGAACGGTTCCCTGGAGCTGTTGCTACCTATACCTTCGAAGGAATGATGCAAGATGGAAAAGCGCTGCAAGCAGGAACCTCTCATTTCCTTGGCCAAAACTTTTCCAAGGCCCAAGATATTACCTATCAAGATAAAGAGGGGAACCAGATGCATGCTTGGACCACTTCGTGGGGGGTAACAACACGCCTCATAGGAGGGGTGGTTATGGTCCATGGCGATGACGATGGCCTTGTCCTACCGCCCCGGATCGCCTCTGCTCAAATTGCAATCCTCCCCTTAACCCATAAACCCGAATTAAAAGAAAAGGTCCTCTCTTACTGCAAAGCCCTGAAAGAAAAACTCCAAAAGCTCTCCTACCACGATAAAAACCTTGTCGTCCATCTCGATGATCGGGACATCCGTTCCGGTGAAAAAGTATGGGGATGGATAAAAAAAGGGGTTCCCATTCGGATCGAAGTAGGACCTCGCGAGCTCGATGAAAACCAGCTTTCCATTGCCAAACGAAATAAAGGGCATAAAGATATCGAGAAACAATCAGAAGAAGAGCTCTTAAATACCATCGCGACACAACTCGATGGTATCCAAACTGCTCTATATACCAAAGCCAAGACCTTCCTTAAGTCTCATATTAAAGAGATCAACACTAAAGAAGAGTTTTATGACTTCTTTAAAAATGAGACCGGTTTTGTTAGCGCTCATTGGTCGGGAGATCCAGCTGTAGAAGAGATGGTCCAAAAAGACCTCAATGTTACGATCCGCTGCATCCCCTTAGATGGCAAAAAAGAAGAAGGGACTTGTCCCTTCACCGGAAAGGGGAGCCCTCAGAGGGTCCTTTTCGGCAAGTCATACTGATCAAAAAAAAAAGCGCTTGCCCATTGGGCAAACGCTTTATCATAGATTGCATGTGTGAATTATTTAGCTTTAGAATAGCCGTAATCAACCCATTTACGAAACTTGCTTGTTAGTAAGCTTTTCGCTAATGTTTCTATCTTACCAAGCTCTTTATCTTTAAGGTTGTATCCTCTACTAGCAATGGCTCTCTTGGCATCAGCGATCT
>CBEWFH010000028.1:0-9379 GCA_965555895.1 uncultured Simkaniaceae bacterium | reverse complement strand
TTTATTTTCCACTTTCTCACCTCTAACTGGGTCTTTTCCAGTTTCTTTTTTTGTTTGAGCAGCTTCATAAGATAGCTTTCTAAGTGTCTCATGAGCCTCTTGACGATCTTTTCCTTTAAGAACTGCTGCTGCAAGGATAGTTTCGATCGAGATATAGGGAAGGTGCTCTTCTAGATGGGTTTCCATTATCCTAGGATAAACTTTAAGGCCATCGATAATTGTGTAAAGCAAGTTGACAACACCGTCTGCTGCAAGGAAAGCTTCAGGAATGGTGATCCTCCTGTTTGATGAGTCATCAAGGGAGCGCTCCAGCCATTGAAGGGAAGCATTGTCTGCGGTGTTGTGCCAGAGGTTAACGATGAATCGGGAAAGGCCACAGACCCTCTCAGAGAAGATAGGATTCCTTTTATAAGGCATTGCAGAGGATCCCACCTGATTCTTCCCAAAGGGTTCTTCCACCTCTCCTAAATGAGAGAGGAGGCGAAGGTCAGTTGCGCACTTATGGGCACTCGTTGCAATCCCAGCGAGCACCGAAAGGATCCGTTGTTCTTGCTTCCTTGGAAAAGTTTGGCTGGTGATGAGATAGGATCTTGTAAAGCCCATCTCTTTAGTAATCAAATCATCAAGAGCAATGACCTTTTGATGGTCTCCTTCAAAAAGGGTCAGAAAAGAACTGCAAGTCCCAATGGCTCCTTTGCAACCTAAGAAGGGAAAGTCATCTATGAGGGCTACAAGGTCTTTTAAGTCGGTCACAAAATCTTGGAGCCATAAACAGCTCCTCTTTCCAAATGTTGTCGCTTGAGCCGGCTGAAAGTGGGTATATCCCAAACAAGGAGTTGCAGCTTCTTTTAATGAGAGGTGGTTGAGCTTTTCAATAAGGAGGGTGAGTTTTTGTTTAACAAATTTAAGCCCTGTTTGTAGAGCTATAAGATCTCCATTGTCCATTACAAAAGAAGAGGTGGCTCCCATGTGGATAATTCCTTTTGCAGAGGGACAAACCTCTCCAAAAGCTTCGATGTGAGCCATCACTTCATGGCGAGATTCTTTTTCAAACCTGTGCACTTTATTGAAGTTAATATTTTGAATATTAGCTTCCATTTCGGAAATCTGGCTATCTGAAATATTGAGACCGAGCTTTTTTTCAGCTTTTGCGAGGGCAACCCAAAGTTTCCGCCACGTGCGGTATTTAAAGGCCGAGGAAAAGACCTCCTTCATCTCTGTGGATGCATACCGAGTAGTAAGGGGTGTTTCGTAAACAAGGCCCATTATTCAAGGAGTACTACAAGCTCTTTTACAAGACCTTGTAGCTCCACTTTCTCCTCATTACTTGGGACAAAGCGATCGTCATTCATCATTTTTTTTGCCCGCTTTAATAGATCGAGAACACTTTTTGTTTTATTGGGGTTTCGTTTGTCTTGTTTTGCTAGAGGAAAAGAGGAGCGCAATTTTTCAAGAAGTTCTGTTTTTGATTCCCCGTTGTATTCCTTGACGAAAGCAACTTTTTTTTCTTGGGAAGCAGAACGGCTTGAAAGGCTATAAATTGCTTGTCGAGGCATTTCATCTACAATACTTTGCAATTTTTTTGGAAGAGCACTGTAAAGTTCATAGTATTGCATAAAGTTGTAAGGCGTTTGCCTATTGCCATAGGTTTTAAGGAGCCAATTGCTAAAGGCGCCATCGTGGTATTTCTTAAAGAGCTCTTGCGCTCTTTTAATCCGCTCACCATGCAAAATGACCGCTTGGGTGCTAATCGCTTTGACTTCAGAGGTGATAGTAGTCAAAAACTTCAAGTCTTCAGAAATATTGTTTTTATCTATTTGATATTTTTCTAAAAGTGTTTGAAGGGAAGCCCTCTCCTCTTTGCTAATAGGATTGACTTGAAATGCTCCTGAAAAACTTGTCAGAGGGGTCGACGAAGTACGCTCGACTAGTTCATTCATTTTCTCTTTTTTTGGATGATGCCGAAATCGGCCCATTAAGAGTGAGTTGAACTTAGACATGTAGACCCCACCTTTTGATCATCAGTCATCTTGTTTAATAATTCTTTCGTGAGCTCCAAGTAATCTTCTGCAGCGCGACTTTTGGGACGGGTCACAAAAACTGGTTTACCATGTATGGAGGCCTCTGAAACAGAGATATCTCTTCGCACTTTTGTCTGCAATACTTTTCCTGGAAAAGTTTCTTCAATAACATCTAAGAAATCTTCATTATTTCTCCCTCTGGGATTCCAAAAAGAGAGAGCTACCCCAAGGAGTTCAAAAGGATGACGCTCTGAAATGTAATGCAGGAAATAAGAAAGACGCTGCAATCCTTTGATACTATAAAATTCTGGTGTTGCACAAACAAGAGCATGGTCACATGCAATCAAAGAAGATTCTGTCAGCCAACAAAGGGAAGGGGGGGTGTCGATAATTGCAATGTCATACTTTAAGGGTTCTAAGATTCTCTTAAGTTTTTCGTGAGAATAACGATCAGATGAAAGAACTCCTGTCATCTCTATCCGTTCAAGCCAAGTATCTGCAGGAATTAAATCGATTTGAGGGTGATCAGTATGGACAATGACCTCTTGTATTGTTTTATTATCTTGCAGAACGGCAGCCATACTATCGTGGTTGTCGGGATCAAGACCAAGACCTGCCGTTAAGTTTGCTTGGGCATCAAAGTCGATCATTAAAACACGTTTATTATGAAACTTGGCAAGGGCTGCACCAATATTTAAAGAGATAGAAGTTTTTGCGGTTCCTCCCTTAAAACTACAGACTGAAATAGTTTTCATGATCCCTCCTTGTGGTAAGAGGATGTTAGCTTCCGCTCCTTATACTCAATCATACAATTTTTTATGAAATCATCGATCGCTACTTCTCCGTGAACGACATTGTCGCGGGTTCTAAGGGCAATGGCTTTATTTTCCAGCTCTTTATCGCCAACAGTAAGCATGTAGTTGATCTGTTGAATTTGGGCATTTCGAACCCTCTTCCCTAGGGATTCTTCTGAGTCGTCGCAGTCACATGTAAAGCTGGCCTCTTTAATTTTCTTCATCACCTCTTTTGCATAAGAGACGTGGGCCTCAGCAACGGGAATGATGCGGATGGGTAAAGGGCTCATCCAAAAAGGGAACCTTCCTGCAAAGTGTTCAATCAAAATCCCAAAAAAGCGCTCAATCGAACCAAAAATTGCACGGTGAATCATAATGGGCCTTTTGTATCCCCCGTCGCTATCCTTATATTCTAGCTGAAACTTCTCCGGAAGGGCCATGTCAAGCTGCACCGTTCCACACTGCCAACGACGTCCAAGGGCATCATGTATATGGAGGTCAATCTTTGGACCATAAAATGCACCATCACCCTCATTAATCTTATATTCTTCGCCCCATTCATCAAGAGCTTCCTTAAGGCCAGTTGTTGCAACTTCCCAATCTTTATCGGTTCCAATTGATTTTTCAGGGCGGGTTGAAAACTCGAAGGTATATTTTAAACCAAATGTCTCATAAATCTCTTTCACCAATTCAAGGATCCCTAAGATTTCATCTTTAATTTGGTTTGGTTGCATAAATATGTGGGCATCATCTTGGTGAAAACTTTGGACTCTGAATAGTCCGTTGAGAGCGCCCGAAGGCTCTCTTCTGTGAACATGGCCAAACTCAGCGATACGAAGAGGAAGTTCTCGATAGCTGTGGGAGCTCCCCTTATAATAGAGCATACATCCTGGGCAATTCATCGGCTTGATAGCATAAGCCCGCTCATCGCCTAGCTCAACTATGAACATGTTTTCCCTATAATGTTCCCAGTGGCCCGATAGTTCCCAAAGATCTTTGGTCATTAGTTGAGGTGTTTTAATAATCTGATAATCCGATTTCAGATGGACCTCTTTCCAGAAATCGACTAAATGATCCCAAATCGCCATTCCATTTGGATGGAAGAAGGGCATAGCTGGGGCTTCTTCTTTAAAAGAGAAAAGATCGAGATTTGCTCCAAGCAATCGATGATCTCTTTTCTTTGCCTCTTCTAAAATCCTGAGATACTCTTTAAGCTGTTCACGATCGGGGAAGGAGATTCCATAAATTCGCGTGAGCATTTGGTTTTTCGAATCGCCTCGCCAATAAGCTCCCGAAGTTTTTAATAATTTAAACGCTTTAATCTTTCCAAGAGTAGGTAGGTGGGGACCGCGACAAAGATCAAAAAATTCTCCCTGTTTATATGCAGTAATTGGGCTATCCTCTTCAAATCCTTCAATCAATTCCTTCTTAAAGGGGTTCTCTCCAAACTCCTTAATCGCATCTTTTTTCCCCTTGAAAGAGTGGCGCTCAGGTTTTAATCCTTCTCCAAGAATTTTTTTGATCTCTTCCTCAATTTTCCCGAAATCATCTTCCGAAACTTCTAGGTTTGCAAAGTCATAATAAAATCCATTTTCAATCGATGGGCCAATGGTTGGCTGAGAATCAGGCCAAATCCTGAGTACAGCCTGCGCCAAAACGTGGGCCGAGGTATGCCAAAAAAGATCCTTTCCTTCCGGAGAATCAAAGTCAACGAACTTGACATCGTCACCCTCCTTTAGAGGAGTATTCAAATCAAGGAGCTCTCCGTTCACCACTGCAGCAAGTCCCTGATGAGGAGTTCTTTGGTTCATTTTATCAGCGAGCTCTTTCCCTGTGCTTCCTTCCGGAAGCTCTAAATCTTTAGTTTCACACTTCACTTTCATGTACAAAAAAGGTTGGTATCGTTGCCCCCAGTGTACTAGACGTTGTAAAAAAGGGAAAGAAATTGCTACAAGTATAAAGGATGAAGTCATTTAAATGGACAGTTGTCGGCGCGGGTCCCGCAGGAATTGCAGCCCTAGGGAAGCTTATCGATCAGGGTGTCAAACCGCTTGACATTGTCTGGGTAGACCCAGCCTTTAAGGTGGGTGATCTTGGAGAAAAATGGCGGAGAGTTTCAAGCAATACGAAGGTGAAACTTTTCCTTCAATTTTTGGAAGAGGGCAAAGCCTATCGTTTTGGAATAGCTCCCAACTTTGAGCTCAAACATCTTGATCCCGAATCAACCTGCCTCCTTGAGAAGATTGCTGATCCCCTCCAGCGGGTCACCGACCACCTAAAACTTGCAGCTCACTCTTTTGAAAGTTATGTTGATTCTCTAGAGCTTCACAATCGAAGGTGGAAAGTAGGCCTTAAGGGGGAGATGATCCATTCTAAAAATGTGATTTTAGCAATTGGTGTTGTTCCAAAAAAACTGAGCTGTCCCGAGTTGGAAGAAATCCCCATAGAAATTGCTCTTGATGATCAAAAAATAACACCCCATACAAATGATAGCATTGCTGTTTTTGGTTCTTCACACTCTTCGATAATTGTTTTGAAAAATCTTTTAGAGGCTGGGGCAAAGAAGGTCATTAACTTCTATAATAGCCCTCTTAAATATGCCCTTTATATGGGAGG
The DNA here is from genome assembly GCA_965555895.1 of uncultured Simkaniaceae bacterium. Taxonomy (GTDB): domain Bacteria; phylum Chlamydiota; class Chlamydiia; order Chlamydiales; family Simkaniaceae; genus Neptunichlamydia. Next base: position 3,948 of record CBEWFH010000028.1, on the reverse strand, counting down.
CTGGATCCTTTTTGACAACACCGGTCTTAAAGGAGAATCAGCAACCTGGGCAAGAGAAAATATCGATGGTGTATGGCCCAATAGACTTGAGCGTTACTTTTCTTCAGATCCCCAATTTAAGCAGATTCTCTCAACATGTAACAAGGTTGTTTATACCGTCGGTTTTGAGCGACGGACTCTCCCGACGACTCCTCAATTAAGAAATCTGATTTATAATGATCGAAATGGGATCATCGCTCCTGGACTATTTGGATTAGGGATTGCTTTTCCCGAAAAAGCCGAAGATTCCTTTGGCAACGAAGAATATAATGTCGGTCTTTGGAAGTTTATGCTGTATCTAAATAAAGTGCTCCCTCTTTGGTCACAATATGCCCCTTGATTATATAAATCTGGCGCGTGCATTTGTTGCTGGAGAAGAAATTGATCTTCAAACAAAAAACCTCAACTATCTCCACTCAAAAGAGGGAAAAACCCTTCTTAACCGCTTTAAACTTCCCGTTGCAAACTCCTATATAGAAATACTTATTCGGAAAAGCCTCAAGCTTCCCCCAAAACAAAAGCTCGAACAAAGACACCTTCAAGAAGCTGTTGTCTCAGCTCTCCTTTCCCCCCTTCGTCAAATCATCGGATCCTGTTTTGCAACAGCCCCTGCTATCTATATTCAAAATGAACAACCCGAGCGTCTCCTTCTAGATCTTTATGACCTCATGATGATGGGAAAAATGAAACGGACCTTTGGAGGAGATGAATACATTGTACCCATCAGTCCTAAGTGGGGAGAAAAAGAAGGGGATCACCCACTCCTTCGCGTATGGGAATATACCATCGCCTCCTTTTCAGACTATAAAACGACCTTTAGCCGATGGAATCTTTTTGAGTCACTCGGACTTGACCCAAAACATTCTGGAGGAATCGGTCATTTCATCTATTCCATCCTTCAAACTAAACTCGATGAATCCAACAAAGAGGTCGATAAACTCCATAATGAATATGTCCGAGCGATCGACGAAGCCCGCGTCTCCCAAACCCTCTTAAGACAAGCCGACTCTCCAGACCGAATCCGGATGCGCAAAGGAGAACTTGAAGTCCGCGCTCACCATGCAGGATTATGCAAAGATCTTCGTGACGATGCCTACGAAAAAGCGCAAGGCTTAGCAGAATTTTTTCCCTTCCTTATCGAGCAATACTCCGCCAAATTCCAAGAACATTTTCTCGAAATTTTCGATGCTGAGGCTCACTACACAAACGAAGCTCTCTATGAAGATAGCCCTGCAGGTTTTTGCCTCGTCTATAAACATGGGAGGAGCAACCCTTCCGCCTGGACCTATATTAAAAATGAAGAAGAATTCTTCGACTCACTCCGCCACTTTTTTCTAGCCGTTGAGCCACAAGTCAATACTGAATGCGAATGGGAAGAAGGAAAAAAAGAGATTGAACTCCTCACAACAGCCATTGTCCACTTTGTTCAATCCGAAGATTTTCGTACCTTTGCCCTAAAAAAGAAAAAGCCTTGGAGCTACATCTCAGGGGGAAGTATGCATACCCTCCTTAAAGGATACTACTGCATAGAAGGGGAGCTCTCAGAAGAAAAACGTCCCATTGAAAATCCCACCGACCTCCTTACATTCCTCCTCGACCTTCTCAAAGCCATTCCCTACATTGTTACCAAACCCTTTGAAATCGATCCCGATGCCAGCCTCCTAATGTACTCACCTACCCACGCCTTTCTCCTTAAGCCCGGCTTCGCCCCCTTTAAAGAGGGGTGGCTTGATAAAGGCTTTACATATACTTGGATTCGTGACAATGTGATTGATCCCGGCAAAAAAGCCTACTCCTTCATCCGCCTCGATCGCGACGCTCAAACCCTTCTTGCTACCAAAGTGATCCATGGAGATTTCTATCCACATGCATCAACACTCACCCTTTCCGAATTCCGCTCCTATCTAATAAACATTGCTCCTAAACAAACCGATGAAATCGATAATCTTCTTTTCCAATCCTTCCCCGCGCCCAAACCCCTCCTCTTTGCCGATACTAACTGGCTTGACTACTACTTTGCCTTAGCCGTTAACCCTGCCACCTTAGAGCTTGATCTCTATCGCGTTTCTGCAGACGGGGCACGCACCTATCCCATGACACCCTGGCGCCATTATCTAGATGGCTCCACTACAATTCCCTGGGGAGTCCTTACCCGCCCCAGCGACCTCACCGGCGCAGCCCTCTTCGACCTCGCCCTCAAACTCAAAAAAATCTAGCCCTATTCAAAAATGCTTATATCTTTTGACTTCTTTTTAAGAGAAGCTTAAAGTCTGTTTCAAAATTTGATTAAACCTGAAATTGAGTCTGGAGTTTGGAAGAGTTTGTTCCAGAGATTTTAAAGTACTTGCTCTATTTCTTTATTGCTGTATTCGCACCATTTTCTATGGCTAGAGCGATTTTTAGTCTTATCAAGGCGAAGGGAAACTATACGTTTAAGATTATCTTATGCAGTGTGGCTGGGATCTATATAGCCATTCTTCTAACTATTGCTTATGTAAAAGTGCTTTTTATGTGAAGGGTTGATTTTGAAAGCTTTGTTATTTATTTTATTAGTTCCTATATTTGTTTTCTGTAATTTTACTAAAGATGAAATTATCCAAGATTTTTCAAGAGCGCTTTTAGAAGCAGATGTTGAAGGAGCAGCCCATGCCTGGGAAACCTATTTTCCAGAAGATATAGATGGAGTAGAGGTTTGTAGAGCTTTTTTGCTTTTGAGCGAAGGTAACACCGAAGAAGCTCGAGAGCTCTTTGAAGCCAACTATTTTAAGATCAAGGACCAAATAGGTTCATTGTCCTCGCAAGAACAAGTCCGTGCCATGTTCTATTATTGCTTGAGCTATGTTGAAGAAAACTCCCTAGATGCTGTTCCAAAAAAACTGAGATGTCCCGAATTGGAAGAAATCCCCATAGAAATTGCTCTTGATGATCAAAAAATGAGAGTGTTTATCTAAAAAATGATTTATGAGATTCTGACCTTTTTTGTAATTAAAGATTGAGAGAATCAAAGTGAATTATTGTAAAAAATGCCGTGGGCAAGAGCTGGTTAAAAATGGTCATATCAGAAATCAGCAACGCTATAAATGCAAGAGTTGTGGGTGTAGTTTCATTTTTGGAGATAAACGTTCAAAGCCAGAAGCAACAGCTAAAAGAGCCTTAGCTATTATTCTTTACTCACCTTTGAATATTAAGGAAATGGAGTTTGATGAGATGTGGCACTTCATTGGTTCAAAAAAAACAAATTGTGGATTATCAAGGCCTTGGATCGTGTTTCAAGAAAAACTGTCTCATGGGTGCTTGGTCGTCGTAGCGCTGCAACGTTCCGAAAACTCTATGATAAAGTCAATCACTTAACAGAGTGTATATTCTTCACAGATGACTGGTCCGCTTTCGCAAAAGTTATTCCTAAGGATAGGCATATAATAGGAAAGTCTGGGACGACTGCTATCGAGCAAGATAATAGTAACACTCGCCATCACCTTGGGAGAATGACAAGGAGGACAAAAGTGGTTTCTAAAACGAAGGAAATGGTTGATACAACTATCAAGTTATGGTATGCTCTTTCAGATCCAGAAATATTCGATTCGTTTCAAAAGTTAGGATTATCAACCTTTAGGTAAACACTCTCATCGAAAGAGTCTCAAAGCTAACAAAACTAGAAAAGATCTTGCGTAAAACCGCTGAGGAAGTAAAGGATGCGCTAGTAGATGGGTTAAGCCCAGTCCAAAAATTTGTCATGACGTTAACTGCTGATAATAGAAAAGAATTTGCATATCATGAACAAGTGAGTCAATCACTTGAGACGAACTTTTACTTTGCAACGCCATATCATTCTTGGGAAAGGGGGCTGAATGAGCATACCAATGGGCTAGTTCGACAATATCTCCCTAAAAATAAGCGGTTTGACGAAGT
>CBEWFH010000027.1:0-9694 GCA_965555895.1 uncultured Simkaniaceae bacterium | reverse complement strand
GGACAAGGTCCACAACACTCTCAATCCCTCCAAAGTTTCTTTGGACATATTCCTGGCTTAAAAGTTGTTATGCCTTCAACTCCCTATGACGCCAAAGGGCTCCTTATTTCCGCAGTCAAAGATAATAACCCTGTCGTTTTTCTTGAGCACCGATGGCTCCACAACACACACGGCCCGGTTCCTGAAGAGATGTATGAAGTTCCTATTGGGAAAGCGCGCGTGATTCAAGAAGGTACTGATGTAACAATTGCAGCTTGCTCACATATGACTATCGAAGCTCGCAAAGCCGTAGAACTTCTTTACAAAGATGGAGTTTCTGCAGAACTTATCGACATCCGAAGTGTCAAGCCGCTTGATAAAGAGACTATCATCAAATCAGTGAGAAAAACAGGGCGCCTTATTGTTGCTGATCCTGACTGGAAAACCTGTGGTTTTGCCTCTGAAGTAATCGCCTCGATTTCTGAAGAAGCCTTCAACGATTTAAAAGCCCCCCCTGCCAGAGTCACATACCCCGACAGACATAGCCCCACAAGCTGGGCCCTTTCCAACCACTACTACCCTTCTTACCGAGTGATTGCCATGGAAGTCTACAAGATGATGCACCTCCCTTCTAAAGCGCAGATGCTCCTTCAAGAACTACTCGAATTCCGAAGCGAAGGACCCCTCGATGTTCCTGACGCTTCATTTACAGGACCATTTTAGGAGATAAACATGAAAAAAGTATTAGTGATTGGTAGCAACTCCTTTTCTGGAAGCGATTTTATCGATCTTCTCCTTGAAAAAGGAGGGTATGAGGTAACAGGGATTAGTCGCTCAGCAGAAAAAGAATCCCTTTTTCTACCCTACCGGGCAAAAAACTCTCCCCATTTTACCTTCGAGCAAATCGACCTTAATAAAGACCTTCCCAAGCTAGATCGACTATTAGAAGCCTTTCAGCCTGAATATATCGTTAACTTTGCAGCTCAGAGTGAAGTGGGTCCAAGTTGGGAAAATCCCGATCATTGGTTTCAAACCAATGCTGTAGCCCTCACAAACCTTGCCAACCTCCTTAAAGACAAAAAATTCCTCAAGAATTATGTCCATATCTCCTCTCCTGAAGTTTATGGCACATGCGAAGGATTCATCAAAGAAGATACCCCTGTAAATCCATCTACTCCATATGCTGCTTCAAAAGCTGCCGGAGATCTTTCCCTCTTCACATTTTATAAAAACTTCGATTTCCCCCTCACAATGATCCGTGCAACCAATGTTTATGGCGCCCACCAACAACTCTTTAAAATAATCCCCCGAACAGCTATCTATCTGAAAAACAAAAAGAAAATCCAGCTCCATGGCGGCGGTGTTGCTGTTAAATCCTATATCCACATTCGTGATGTCTCCAATGGAGAACTCCTCGTTATGGGAAAAGGAAAAGCAGGTGAAATCTACCATATATCTCCCGATCAAGGAGTTGCTGTCAAAGATATCGTTCAAACCATCTGCGACAAAATGAATGTTCCCTTTGAAGAAGCAACCGAAATGGCACCTGAGCGTCTCGGCCAAGATAAAGCTTACACCATTGATTCCACCAAAATCCGAACAGAGCTTACTTGGAACCAAAAGATCTCCCTTGAAGAGGGGGTCAACCAAACTGTCAATTGGGTAAATTCCCACTTTGATGCCATCAACCAGCACCCCCTTCAATACATCCACAAGGCCTAAAGACTAAGGAAAAGTAATGGTAACACTACTCAACAAACTTCGAAAAATTAACAAACAAAACGTTAGTTATTTTTTAGAGAAATCAAAGTATCCCCTCCCCCCTCCTCCAGGGTATAGTCCTGATGAAGCCTTTACAACTTATAGTGAAGTCTTCGAAAAGGCCTTCAAATTTCTAAAGATGAACCGGATACATGGTGGGATTGGTGAATTTGGGACATTTCGTGGCTTCACTGCATGGATTTCCGCATTAAAAATGAAAAAATATGCTCCCTTCTACCCAACTCTCGATCTTTTTGATTCTTTTGAAGGACTCCCTGAAATTACAGAAGATATTGATAAAAACTCCTATGAAATCAAAACGTACAATGTTTGGAAACCAGGATCTATGGGGGTTTCCAATGAAACCCCAAATCTCATTAGAAAAGCAGTCACAAAGTTGATTGATCCAAGTCAACTAAACATTCATATAGGTTTTTTTAATGACACCTTAAAGGGAGAACTATTTAAAGATAAGCTCGCACTCGTCCATATCGATTGTGACCTTTATGATAGTACCCAGTGCGTCTTTAATTACTTAGTCGAGCATGACCTTTTTCAAGATGGAACTATCCTCCTTTTTGATGACTATAATTCTGGGAGAGCAAATCCTGAATATGGAGAGAGAAAAGCTTTTTCTGAATTTTTAAATAAGCATAAAAATTATAGCACCAGTCATTTCTATTACTATGGATGGCATGGCGCAACATTTATCCTTCATAAGCAACCGTCAAAGAGCAAGGAATCCCATGGGCAATGAAATCGATCTCTTAATTAACTATCCGAAAACAAAACGAAATGTTGAAGAGCGAGGACAAACCAAAACTAAAGAAGACTGCGCGATTGCTCGGCAATTCGGAAAAGAATTTTTTGATGGCGATAGAAAGCATGGCTATGGAGGCTTTGGTTACATGGAACGATTCTGGACCCCAATAGTTCCAACCTTTCAAAATTATTACAACCTCACCTCTAATAGTTCAGTCCTTGATGTGGGCGCTGCAAAAGGGTTTATGCTCTACGATTTTCACCGCCTGATTCCTGATATCGATGTCGCAGGTATCGACATTTCTCCCTATGCAATAGAACATGCAAAAGAGGAAATAAGACCCTTTCTGCAAGTTGCCGATGCTACAGCCCTTCCCTATGATGATAATTCCTTTGATCTTGTCATCTCGATCAATACTATTCATAATTTAGAAAAGGAAGAGCTTGCAATTGCATTAAAAGAAATCGAAAGAGTTTCAAGAAACAATAGCTTTATTACTGTTGATGCTTATCGAAACGATAAAGAAAAGGAGCTCATGTATCATTGGAATCTAACGGCAAAAACAATGATGCATGTCGACGAATGGAAAACTTTCTTTAAAAAAATTGGCTACACTGGCGATTATTATTGGTTTATCCCTTAAAGGTTATGCACGCACAAAAACAAAAATACATACGTAATATTTACAATGTTATCTTCAAACGGAAGAAGAACGATCTGATTAAGTTTTTTCTGATTTCTACGCCAGGAAGTTTAGCAGCTCTTTTTGAAGGGTTAACCTTTAGCCTTCTTCTTTCTTCACTCTATATCTTGAATGGAAGAGGTCTTGATGTTTTTAAAGGGAAGCCCATCATTTCTAAAATTGCAGAAGTTTCCTTCATTCAAGAACTTGACCCTAACTATTTATTTATTGTCATTTTATTGGCAGCACTAACATCTCAAATTATTAAATCATTACTCATCTATATTTCTTCTGCAAAAGCTGCCAAGTTAAGTGCAAAAATCTCATCGGAACTATATAAAAACCTTGTTGAGCATCTTTTATCCTTTAATTTTCAAACCATAAGCAATTATAAAATTGGAAAATTAACAACTTATACTCAAGCACCTACAAACTCAATTCTTCCCCTTCTCCAAGCGCTACATAAAGTGATTATTCAATTCTGTATTTTGATAACCCTCTCATTCCTACTTTTCAAAATCTCTATTCCCTTAACTTTCTTTTTTATGGGTTTCTTTTTTTTAGCTGGGTTCGTCTACAAAAAGGTGATTATGGCAATCCACCGTTATTCTCAAAAATGTGCCGATCAAGTCATAAGAATTAGTAACAACATTGTCCAAACGATCAGTGGAATCAAATTAATTCATATTTTTGGAATGCAAAAAACAGTCCTTAATAAGAATCATCAGGTTATGGGGAATTGGCAAGAATATCAACGGAAAATTGTAAAATCACAAAGTTTCTTATTTGGTATTGGTGAAATATTCAGCATGATTATGATGGCAGCTACCCTTATAATAAGCGCCTTCTTTTTAATCGTTACTCAGGAACATTCTCTACCTCTCCTTTTAACCTACCTAGCCATCTCTTATCGCTTTTCAACAACGGCGCGCGAAATTCTCACTAACTTAGGGATCATTGCAGCTCAAACAGGTCCCGTCATCAAACTGAATGAAATTCTCACCCTTGAAGATAAAGAATTTGAAGCTAGATCAGGAAACCCATCACTCCCCATAAAAAAAGGGATAGAATTTATAGATGTCTCTTTTAAGTACCCGCAAAAAAAAGATGATGCCTTAAATAGGATCTCCATAAATATTCCTCATAAAAAAATGACAGCCATCGTCGGCCTTTCCGGAGCAGGGAAAAGTTCTCTTATTAGCCTCATCACCCGTTTATTCGACCCCACATCGGGAAAAATTTTAGTCGATGGAATACCTCTTAATGACTTCAATATCACTAGTTGGCGGAAAAAGCTCGGTGTTGTCCCCCAAAACACCTTTATCTTCAATGATTCTGCGCGAGAAAACATCTCATTTGGATCAAAAGTAACTGATAAAGAGATTTTTGAGGCTTGTAGAATTGCAGGATGTTTAGAGATGATTGAAAAGTTTCCGGATGGGATTGATTCATTTCTCGGAGAACATGGATACAAAATATCGGGAGGGGAGGCTCAACGAATAGCTATCGCAAGAGCTCTGATTAGAAAACCAGAACTGATCATCTTAGATGAAGCAACAAGTAGTCTAGATAGCCACAACGAACAGCTTATCCAAAATACCTTTGATAAATTTAGAAGCAAATGTACTCTAATTATGATTGCTCACCGCCTTTCTACCATTCAGTCATCTGACCAAATCATTGTCCTTTCTAAAGGGAGGGTTTCAGAGATAGGAACTCACAATGAACTATTAGAGAAAAAAGGGAAATATGCTTATCTATGGGATCTCCAATCAAAGAAAAAAGCAATCAGCCAACCTGCGATGGCATAAATGACCCTTCAAATTGTTAATGTTGTTTGGGGAGAAAAATATGTTAATACTTATCTAGAGCTCACCCTCCCCACACAGTTTTCACCAGGAAATCTTTTAAACTTAAAGACTAAGCCTAAGTATATTATTTATACTGATGAGGAAGGTAAACAACAAATCGTTGCCTCTTCTATTTATCAAAAGTTATTAGAATCAACACACCTCATCTTAAGGATGATAGCTATTGATGAAAACCCTTGTTCATTTGCATCAATATTGCGCTGTCATTCCGATGCAATCATAGAAGCAAATAAAACGAGATCTCCGATTGTTTTCCTTGCTCCAGATGCCCTTACTTCTACAGGTGTTTTTACCTATATCGAAGAAGGAATCAGTCGGGGTGTAAGGTTGATCGCTACTTGCGGGCTCCGTATGTCTCTTGAAAAATATCAAGCCATTGTTAAAAAAAGGAAGATTAAACCCCCTGATTTTGCTGTCAATTGGTCTTCAAGAGAACTTGCAAAGATGACAGTTGAAAATCTTCATCACTACACTGAGCATTTCATTGTAAAAAAAAATCGGATCCCAGTTCAGCCTAGCCATATGTTTTGGAGGTTGGATGAAAATCACCTACTCGGAAAAGCCTATCATGTTCATCCCTTAATGATCTGGCCTAAAAAAGTAGGGATTACCCCTCTCGTTTCAATCGATGGAAGACATTTTCTTGAGAGAATTTGCCCAGCTTTTGATGAATGGGATATCGTTACTGATTGCAGCAAAATCTCATTTTTTGAACTTTCAAGTGATGTCCAATTCATTGGAGACTACACACACACCATGGATAAAGTTTGTTTTAGGGAGTGGCTAAGAGATCATGTAACAAAGTCTCACCGTTTTTTTATTAAACATAATTTCATCCTAGGTGAAAGCTCCTATAAACCAGAATGGAGAAAGACAATTGATCATGCAAATCATCAACTAAGAGAATTTGGTCGGATAGATCTTAAAACTCTTCCTCATTTTATTTATAAATTATACTTGGTAAAACTTGCATTTTATTATAGAAAGTTTGTTAATTTATTAACGGGAAAAAAGAAGACAAATTTAAAAAGTGTCTATCAACGTATTCGTTTTATAATTAAATATAAAAGCTATGATTAAAAAATATATAAAAAGGCATCCTTTTCTTAAGAAGATCTGCTTAAAGGGGTGGAATATTAATAAAAAGCTCCTCTCATGTACATTCCCTCTCTTTAATATTTTGTATTCTTACTTTTTAACTCAGTTTTTCGAGAAGGAAATCTATCATTTAGCAGCAGACAAGCAAGTCTTTTTAATCGTTAGAGGAGACCTAGGTGTGATCTCCCTGAATCTCCATTATGCCGGTCTATGGAACCGGAAAAGAGGTAAGGCCTGTATCCTTATTGTTTCCCCAAATCCTACTCTTGTGAAAAAGCTAGCCGCCATAATTTGTCCTGAAATCAAGCTGATTTGTCATGAGGGGATTTTCGCACGTTTTATGTATTTAACTTTCTCTTCATCAAAAATCTATGTTCACACTTATTCGAAAGCTTATGCCTATATTCTAACCCTCCGTCCGAATGCGAATGTCATTCTTGACCATCAAAACCTAGTTTTTCGAAAGGATTTTACAGTCAAATATAACCGATTTTTTGATGAGAATTTTGAAGCTTTAAAAAGAAAATCTAAAGAGTTTCAAAACAATTATTTTTTCTTCAATGAACATTTTAACTTTCGAAAAGATGGGTGGGAAGACTACAATCACCTCTATGAAACCTCTCCCCCCTTGCCTCCAACAAATAGAGGGGGAAATAAAGAACTAAAAGAACTCCTTGGTATCACAAATCCTTATATCGTGATCAACTTCAACATAAAATATTATGGGAACCGCACCGATCCTGCAGAAAATCGAAGGAGAATATTCTTCCCTGACCGCTTAGAGATAATGATCGATCGAATCATTGCTTCTGGTTATGATGTTGTCCTTACAGGACGGGGAGAACAACCCAACTTTAAAAAAAGAAAGCATTTTATCAATTATGCCTTCAGTCCTTACACCTCAATTGAAAATGATCTCTCACTAATTTCCCATGCCTCTGGAATGATTGCCTCTAAAACTGGCCCAGAAGTGTTTGCAATGATGTATCATATCCCCCTGCTTGGTCTCAATTATACAGAACCTGGGATGATGCTTCGCCCTATGAAGTACCGCTTTGTCTTTAAAAAATGGTGGGACTCTGAAAAGAAAAAGTATTTATGTTGGGATGAAATCTTTAAACACCCCACTTTCTTTGATTATGGAGCCTTTACCTTAGCAAGAAACATTGAATACCATGAGCTATCTGAAGAAGAACTTTTAAATGCCGTCGAAGAGTTTCTCCCTCTTATAGATAAACCTCTTGAAAAGTGGTTAGAATACTCCCCTCTCCAAAAGAGCTTTAAAGAGAGCATTGATCCTACCCACCTAGATCTCTATCATTGCAAGGGCGTCCCTTGCACCAGTTCTCTTGGAGCTGAGATAGGTATCACAGGGAACTGAAGAGCACGTATAGACATCAAAATGGGAAGGATCAAGCTCTTCTTTGAAAGACTTTTGAAGATCCGAATAGTTTAACCATTCCCTTGTTGGCTTGGAGAGTAGTGATAAAAACTCTTCGAGTGATTCGAGAAGTTCTTTTTCGCTCATCTCTTCAAATTGATAATTTTCATGGTCCTTTTCGATCGATGTGACCCCAAATTCGAAGAAAATCGGGTGCGATAATATCCCTTTCCAACTGAGATATTTACCAGAAGAATCTCGAATGTGCTTATTGAAATACCGATACCTAATGGGATGAAGCATCGTTGGATGTTCACTATAATTCACTCCAAGGAGGGGGATGTCAAAAAGTTGACAGAAGGTTTCAGGTCCCGTCTTTGATGCAATCACAAATTCCCCTTTGGAATAGAGTGCTAGATCATTCTCAGGAGAGACCCACTCACTATGAGCGTAATCGATAAAGTGCTCCCGCTTTGAAAAGTGGGGCTGCTCCTTTCTTCCATGAAGGATCACAGCATATCCTTTCTCTATCAATCGATCAATTAGAGGGTCAAACCGGGAAGGGTCATGGATCCTCCTTCTATCAGCAACTTCGTATCCAGAAATAAATCCACTTAAATGGAGAATCACATAAGGTCTATCCACAGAAAATTCCCTGAGAAGGCCCTGCAAGGCTTTCCTTGTCTGTTCAGAGGGTTTTAAAGGCTCTTTTTCTATTAAAAGTTGATTGTAATCTTTCCAATTTTCCAAACGGACAAAATAGTGTCTCCGGAAATAAAGATAGGCTTGATAAAAATCTGTTCCCCTCTTCTTTGCATAGGGGAGAGCTTTATCAAAAGCTTCTATATAGGAACCTACAAAGTTTAATCCAAGAGAGCAAGGTTGATTATCCCAAAGCATGATCGCATTGATCTTCTCCATAAGAACAAGGGAATAAACATGATTAAAAGTAATGTTATAACAATGGCGATTCTTGAAAACAAAGGAAAGAAACCGGGGTAAGCTTTTTTCATAGGTTACTATGGGGACATCCGGGCAGTGTGCTCGAGCAAGGGAAAGGGTAAAGTCTAAATGCTGGGTGAGGATAACTAGGGCTACATCTCCCCGCTCCCTTTGCCAAAGGGCAGCATAATGGAGGTTGCAGATCAAAGCACCAAAGTCATGTCTCGCAATCAAAAAGATCTGCATCGACGAAGGGAAAGTAACAATTTTCTTATGAATATGAGCATAAATCATCCGATGGAGGATCTGATCAGCTAGTTTATAGCCATTTACAACTATGCCACGTGCTAATTTTTTAAAAATTTTCATGATTCTATATAAGATAGTTTCTAGAGCGCTAGTTAGTGTAATCGCCTCATCCATATTTAGTCAAAAAATACACCTGTCAACCCAAGGTAGAAATGTCACCTAATTCTCCAAAGTAGAAGTGTCACCATTTTACGAGCATCGACCGCAATCCGCGACGCGACGAGCAGCCCTTCGGGATGGCTCGGCGAAAGAGCGGCAAGGACTCTTTTTCCTCTTATCTCCATGGATGGTTTTTCCTGGGTTTCGGGTTTCTTTTGGCTGTCCAGCAGGTCCTTCTAATTCTTTACTATCGAGTATTCTTGGTTGCTCATAGATCGTTTCACTCCACTTTTTGTACTCTAGGGGCCTTCCTTCATACTCTATATCTCCTCCCCTTCAGTACAGAGAACATCAATGGTTGCATATCTTAGTCTGTGAGGGCTCTTTGTCTGCAACATGTAAAGGGTGCCTTTATACTGGAATGTTAGATTTTTTGAGAGCTTTCTTGTCTCTTTCCCGGCAAAAACTCTTTCCAAGTTATCTCTCTTTCTCAGCTCTCTATGAACATCTTCAGGACTTGCTGCTTCTCTTCCAAACTTCTCATTTATAATACCTAAGAACTCAGGTAAAAACCTGTTCCCTTCTTCTATAGCATTGATCCCTCTCAATCTCATTTCTTTGATCAACCAATCTTGAAAAACTCCATTTTTTCTACTCTTCCTTTGGCCTGTGGACTGTTCGCACAATCATGTGGAGATCCATCTCCCTGAATCAGCTCTCCAAAGCGCTTTCTTCTCTCCCTTCTTTGATAGACCCTCAACTCTCTTTTCCTTTTCGTTTCCCATAGACCTTCCTCTATCAGCCATTTT
>CBEWFH010000026.1:0-10027 GCA_965555895.1 uncultured Simkaniaceae bacterium | reverse complement strand
CAGCCCTTTTAATTGGAGAAAATGGGGAAGGGTTTATTCGCGCTGTTAATTTTTTAAAGAACCTTCCTTATCTTCATGCTATTGAAATTCTTTTGCTAGGTGTTCCAATCCTATTTCATATGGTTTGGGGAATTAAATATCTCATCACTTCAAAGATAAACTCTTTTCCTACTGACGGAAATAAACCGACCCTTACTAAATATGGGCGCAACCACGCCTATTCCTTTCAACGGATCACCTCATGGATTTTACTCATTGGAATTATTGCTCACGTTGGCTACATGCGCTTTTATATGTATCCTATAGCGGTTGATACAGGGAAAAATTCAGCCTACTTTGTCCGGATCACGATGGATCCCGGTCTTTATACGGTTAGCGATCGTTTAGAGGGTAAACTTTACAACCAAAAAGCTATTGATGAAGTGAAACAGTATGTAGAAAGTCATGCCCATGAGCTAGAGACCCTTTCGAGTGATGTTGAAAAGGTCCAAGAGAGTCCCTCCCCTTATGTTTACCAAAAAAATATTGATCAATTGATGAACCGCTATCAAAACCTAGAAGAACAAGAAGCCTATTTGAAAGGACTTGAAAAACGCTCTATTTCAGGCAATGAAGTCATTGCCGAAGCTCCCGATTTTGGAACGGCTACCCTTTTGATTGTTCGCGATTCATTCAAAAGCATTTTTAAATCGATCCTCTATACGATTTTTGTTTTGGCTGCAGTCTTTCACGCTTATAATGGTCTTTGGACTTTTATGATTACTTGGGGAATTGTCCTGAAGATGAGGTCTCAATCTCGCGCTGTGAATTGGTGCGTTGCGATTATGGTCGTTGTGGGATTTTTGGGTCTCGCTTCGGTATGGGGAACATATTACCTGAACTTGAGGACATAGGATGAAGAAAAAAGAGGTGATCGTTGTTGGAGGAGGTCTTGCAGGCCTTTCTGCTGCAATGCGTCTTGCTGAAAATGGATGCTATGTCAAAATCATTTCGGTTACTCAAGTGAAACGCTCCCATTCGGTCTGTGCTCAAGGGGGAATCAATGCAGCGGTTAATATTAAAGGAGAGGAGGATACTCCTTTAATCCATACCTATGACACCATTAAAGGGGGCGATTTTTTAGGGCAGCAGCCCCCTATGCTAGAGATGTGTTTAGCTGCTCCTTTCATTATTGAAATGATGGACCGCTTTGGATGTACTTTTAACCGAACTCCCGAGGGGAATATTGATTTTCGTCGTTTTGGAGGAACCTTATATAATCGGACCGCCTTTTGTAGTGCCTCAACAGGGCAGCAACTTCTCTATGCTTTAGATGAACAGGTCCGTCGCTATGAGGTGAAGGGACAAGTTGAAAAATTTGAGCACCATGAATTCTTAAGGCTTATTCAAGATGATGAAGGTGGTGCTCGTGGCATCGTAATGATGGACCTTTTCAATTTAAAACTCGATATCCTTAAAGCTGATGCAGTTGTTATTGCCTCTGGCGGGCCGGGATTAATTTTCAAAAAATCAACAAATTCCACCTTCTGCACAGGAGCTGCAAATGGTAGGCTTTACATGCAAGGGATACAATATGCCAATGGAGAATTTATTCAGATCCATCCTACTGCCATCCCTGGAAGTGATAAACTCCGCCTTATGTCAGAATCGATCCGTGGTGAGGGAGGGCGGTTTTGGGTTTATGGCGATTCCTCAAAATCCATAGAAACTATCGAAGGAAAGACGCTCCCTTGTGGTGAAACGGGGAAACCATGGTTTTTCTTAGAAGAGCTTTATCCTGCTTTTGGAAACCTTGTTCCACGTGATATTGGGGCTCGAGAAATCCTCCGAATTATTGAACTAGGTCTTGGTGTTGATGGACGGGATGAAGTCTTTCTTGATGTGACTCACCTCCCTGAAAAAATAGTCGGTAAGCTCGAATCAGTCCTTCACATCTATCAACGATTTACAGGAGAAGATCCTCGCAAAGTTCCCATGAGAATTGCTCCTGCTGTTCATTATTCAATGGGGGGAGCTTGGGTCGATTGGCCCGCCGCTGATGCCCCTGACAGGATGGAGCGGTTCCGCCAAATGAGCAATCTTAAAGGGTGCTTTGTTGCTGGCGAAGCTGACTACCAATACCATGGAGCAAATCGTCTTGGAGCAAACTCTCTCCTCTCATGCATTTTTGCAGGTCTGGTCACTGGAGTGGAAGTTCCCCGCTATCTTGAGACCCTTTCAAATTCCTACGATGAAATCGGGGAGGCTCCTTTCAAAGAGGCAATCGAAAAAGAAGAAGCCTTCAAACAAGAACTTATCAATCGGAACGGAAAAGAAAATATCCATAACCTCCATGAAGAACTCTCTCAGTATATGGTTCAACATGTCACTGTAAAGCGGAATAACAAAGATCTCGCTCTAACCTTAAATAAAATCAAAGAGATTCGGGAGCGGTATAAAAATATATCCCTAGATGATAAGGGAACCACTCTCAATCAAACCTATATCTTTGCAAATCAGTTTAATTCGATGCTTGAACTTGCCATGGTCATTACCAAGGGTGCCCTCTTACGCGATGAATTTCGGGGTTCCCACTATAAACCGGAGTTTCCAGAAAGAGATGATGAAAACTGGATGAAGACGACCATTGCTACCTACGATCCCAAGAGCGATGAACCCAATATTACCTATGAACCTGTTGACACACCCTACCTCAAGCCGATACATAGAGATTATACCAAGGCAAAGCGGATTATACCAACCTTTGAAAATATACCGAAGAATATCCAATTGCCGATTTAGGAGAGGTTGTGGCAAAGACATTTGTTCTAAAGCTCTACCGAGGAGAGCCTGGTCATCAATATTGGGAAGAATTCGAGCTTGAGCTCAAACCCTTTATAAATGTGATTTCCTCTCTCATGGAAATTCAAGTAAATCCCATCAACAGGAAAGGGGAGAAGGTAACCCCAGTCAATTGGGAGCAAGGATGTTTAGAAGAGGTCTGTGGT
Organism: uncultured Simkaniaceae bacterium; assembly: GCA_965555895.1. GTDB lineage: Bacteria > Chlamydiota > Chlamydiia > Chlamydiales > Simkaniaceae > Neptunichlamydia. The sequence continues at coordinate 7,040 of CBEWFH010000026.1, read as the reverse complement.
TCCTGCTCTATACTTATTAATGGGCGTCCCCGCCAAGCCTGTACGGCGATCATCGAACCAATCCTAAAAAAAACAGGGAGTACAACCATCACTCTCGCCCCATTTACCAAATTTCCTCTAGTTCGAGACCTTGTTGTTAATCGCTCTAAAATGTTTGAAGATCTCAAAAAAACGAAAGCTTGGATCTCAGTCGACGGCTCCTTTATAAGGGGTTATGGGCCAAAGATTAGCCAAACAAAGCAAGAGACGATGTATATCCTCTCTACCTGTATGACTTGTGGCTGTTGCTCCGAAGCTTGTCCTCAAGTTAATCAACATTCAAAATTTATCGGTCCAGCCCCTATTTCCCAAGTCCGTCTTTTTAATCTTAACCCAGTTGGGGCCATGGAAAAGGCCACTCGCCTCCATACCCTTATGGAGGAAGGGGGAATTAGTGAATGTGGGAATTCTCAAAACTGCGTTCAAGTCTGTCCAAAGGAAATTCCTCTCACCGAGTCAATTGCAGTCACAGGGCGCGAGGTGAGCAAACAAGCGCTCAAAGACATCTTTAACACATCTGATAGAGAATAATCTATTCTATGATTAATTGGGTTCCATTTAATTCCTTTGCTTCCCCCCTCCTAGGGCAAACATCTCCATGAGGGGCAAGGCTGAAGAGCCCGATCAGGGCTCCACCTAATAATACTATGCAGGAAAATCGAAAAAAATATTATCCAACCTTATCATTTCTCTCCAAAAAACGGAACAAGGCCATTTATTTTTGAGTTGAAAGTATGATACTATCAGGGTTGAGTCCTGTTAATAAGGGTTATATGCTCATCAACTACAAGCTTTTTTAGGGGATCAGAACGCCTGGAGACCGTAGGAATATAATATTGGAATTTCTCTCCTCCGGGAGACGAACCCACTTTGTTTTAAAGGGTGATTTAGCTGCCCTTATCAAAGCAGGACTCTTTTTTACTCAGATTTCAAATAACTGCTATCTTGATTACCCGGATTGATGAGAGAGTTAAAAGCGCTGACTCTGAGGGTATTTTTAGCATTCCAGGTTCGGCTGAAAAAGTTGAGAAGTTAGTGTATCCAAGCGACTCTTTCCAGTTTGCTGATGCTGCCGCAATCGCTTTGATTTGTATCCTTGATAAGGGAGCAATTTTTACCCCTGTTCAACTCCAAAAGATCTATGAAGCTCTAAATGGGATTGAAACTGAAGGGAATAAAATTTCTTCTAATGATGTTAGGGGAATAATGGATCAACTTAAGATAGATGATGGGAAATTGCAGGTTCTCAATCGACTCATTCCACTATTTAAGAAGATTGTCGACAATAAAGCGGTAACAAAAATGGGTGTTTCAAATTTGGCAACAACTGTTGGGACCCATCTATTTTTCCCTATTGACCCCCTTCGATCTATCGTTATATCTGCAGTTCTTCGCCAGACGGGGGGCCCCGATGGATCTCAAACAGTATTCAGCAGATGAAATAAAGAACCTCGCATCGATCACTGATGAAAAGGGTAGATTGAATAGTCTTCAACAGCGTTTAAGGTTTTGAGAAACGACTCTTTATTAGTGGGATCGAGCATCCGCTTTTCTTCGCACCTCTTTTCGGTCCCAGTCCAATAATGGTGGATACGACACACTTCAGGAGAAAGGGTTTTTATCGTATATCCTTTTTCTACTTTGAGGACTTCATGAACAAGACACTTTCGAGCAGTAGCTTTAGGACGATGAATACTCTTGATTTGGGTATGCCATTCATAATCATCGGGGGCACGTCGTGTCAATTTTTCCGTTAAAAGTTCATCAGGCTCTATTGACCAAACATCAGATGTGCCAAATACTTTCCAATAAATCCTGAGACTACCCGTTTTGTTTTTCTTCTCTTTCTCAAGCAATGCATAAAAAGGTTCTACCCCATCTGCAGGGACGATATACTCATCGATATCAATCATGGCAACCCACTCAGATTTCTTAAGGGCTCGATTTTTTAAGCAGTCGCGATAGGCCCCGATTTGGTAAGGGACATGTTGAAAATCATCAAGTCCAAAAAACCCATGTTCTTCAATTGACTCCCATTCAATCAGCTCAACGAGTCCCTTTTCTACATAAGGAGATAGTACGTCCCGATAATCATCGCTGCTATTGTTATTGTAGAGATAAAAATGACTCGCCCCTAACACCTCATGATGGTAATCAATCCATTCCTTAAGGCGAGGACTTTTATTATGAAAAATTGCACAAACCGCTAGTCGATGCTGACACTTCCCCTCCAGGAGAACAACTGTTCCCACAACCAGTAACACGACTACAATAAGAATCTTTTTCATTCCCAACATTCTACCATTATTCCTGGAACTAGCGAAACAAAATATGCTCTGTTGGTAATGAAAAAAAATGATACGACGAAGCTATGACAGCTACAGGAAAAAGATTTTGAGCATATGCTCAGTTCCTCTAAAAAGAGGATGGCCTCTCGGAAGTAAGATTTGGGGGAACGGCCTATCGCGAGAGAACCCCCTCGAAAATTAATATAACTTAAAATTTGTTTTTTAGACTCGATTTTTCCCTCCAGAATAATTGAGCAATAAAAAACATGAGCCTTGCATGTAAAAATCATTTTTTAAGGGAAAAAGTTTAGGTGCTGCACATAAAATACGCTGTGTTGCTGCCCTCATATCCCTCCAGTTAATGAGGCTGCGCTGTGTAGTCTATCATAGGGGTGATTAAGTAGGAATAAAAAAGTGAGTTGTGGTCTTTCGATGGGGCTCTTTTAGGAGAGGAATTAGAGGGTTTAGAGAAGCTGTTTGAACATTAAAATTACCCGATAGTGCCCCTTTTATTCGATCGATAAAGTAGGTTTTAGAGGGTAAAAATTCCTTGAGGCGGCAAAGAAAATCGGTGTGATTGCGCCCTTTTCTATATTCAGGTGTTTTTGGAGGATGGAGAAGATATTCCATAAAGGAATCCTCAAAATCCCAAAGAAAAGTCGTATGGTGAACAAACCGATCTTTTTTGATATATTGCGCATTGCCCCCACATTTTAGATTACCGATCACATAGTCATTTTCACACAAATGAAAGTCAGGAATAGCTAGTGCATTTTGATAAAAGCTCTCGGACCAACGGAGAATCGGTTCGGGGAAGGGGGGGGAATCATGAATCTCTTTTTGGAAGATAAAAGTTACAAAAAGGGTATTTGTATCGACGATAACGGTTCCACCACCACTATACCTTTTAAAGATGGGAACTGGATATGTTTTCATTTTATTATTATTGACATGCTGTTCTGGTTTTCCTGAAATTCCCATGACAATTGATGGGGGGGAACCTTCATTAATGATACACCAGTTTTCATCATTTAATCGGAGAAGAGCCTCTTCGATCTGAAGCTGCTCTAATATGGGGGTATTTTTAAGGGTAAGAAGTTTTAAATTATGTTCCATTGATCATTAAGGTATCGATATTTTCTATTTTTTCTATCTGGTATTGAACTCCTTTTAAGGAGTTGGTTTTGAAGATAAGAATAGTTCCTCCAGGCATGACATCAATAGAGAGAATCTCTGAAATAGTTGAGCCATCCGTGAGTTTGATACTTGGTTTTGAAGAGGGTGCCCTTTGTTTTAAATATTGGAGGGCCGCTTGGATATCTTTTGCCCGACCTTCTGGTGAGATGATCATCATCTCTGTGCTCCCTTTTGAGGAGCTATCTTTTGCAGCAGCAGCTTCTATTTGAGAAAGAGGATTTGTTGCAGGAGCTTTTTTTTCTGACGGGTGGCCTTCACCCGCTGCCCACGGGTGGCCTTCACCCGCTGCCCGTGCAGAACTTGATGGCGGGGCCATATAGATGGTGGGTACTGTGGCAAAGAGTGAAAATGAAGCCGTGAGGAAAAGGAGAATTTTTTTCATGGGGATCCACCTCTTTTTTTATTGAAAGAGATGATTGTATTTTTCTTTTCTTTTGCTTGGGTTAAGCAAGTCATGGCACCATTTAAAAGACGCTCTAAATTGATGGTTTCACTTTTTGTGACATCGCCGGTTTGCTCTAGAGTGGCAATCCCTATTGAAGCTGTCACTGTAAAGCGCATGTTCCCCGCAGCAAAAATTTCTGCATCGAGGTACTCTAGGATATTTTCAGCAATAAACTCTGAGGCTTTGCAGGATGTTTTGGGGAGGAAAATCGCAAATTTCCCTTGGTTTTGATTATATAAAAGATCTTGCACACGCATCAGCTTTTGAAGATGGTCCTCAAAGTCTAAGGTGAGAGCATGGGCCATATTTTCTCCCCTTGCCTTTAACACCTGCCCATATTGATCAATTTCTAAAAGGATCAGAGCCAGAGCTGTTTTTTCACTTAAAGCATCCTGAATAAAACGGGTGGCTCGATCATCAAGAAGAGACCGTTTTTCTAAAGAGGGGCTAATAGTTTTTTCTGAGGATAGACGGGTTGTCATAATAGAGATTTTTGCTTGGGTCTGCATCACATCCCCAGCCATTTCCATCCTAAGCATAAATTCATTTTCATCAAGGGGCTCTCGAAGGAAATCGGTGGCACCTGCTTTAATAAGGTTTCGTGTGAAGGTCTTTTTTAGATGACTGGTAATGATCAAGATCGGAGTGTGTTCATGCCCCCTAAATCTTCTGATCGCTGTGCAGAAAGGGAGGAGGTCCAGATTCAAAGTTTTTTCGTCGATAACGATAAAGCTGATGTGGGTTTTTTCTAAATATTCAAAAGTTTCCAATTTCAAAGAGGTGATGATGAGGGCATATTCTTCTAGCTTTTCAATTGTCTTTTCAAAAAAAACGCGAGCTAGAGGTGAGGAGGTTACAAGAAGGAGAGTGGGAAGTTTTTTTGGTTTTAAATTCATCACTTTCTAATATATAGAATTATCTTTTTAGTGACACGAGGAGAATCGAAATATCAGCTGGGGAAACCCCAGAAACTCGAGAAGCCTGACCGAGATTATCTGGGCGGTGATGGATCAACTTTTCTCGTGCTTCATTCCGAAGCCCTTTCACCTCTTCATAGTTAAATTCCTGAGGAATTAAGTGGGTATCGATCGCTCCAAGCTTTGCAGCTTCTTTTTTTTCTCGGTTGATATAGCCAGCAAACTTTAAATCAATTTCAATCGCATTATTGGTTTCAATTCCGAAATTTTTAGCTACTTCTGGAAAGGTTTCGAGAAGTTTAGAATATGAAAAATCGGGGCGGCAAAGAAGTTTTGCAAGGGTTGTTGATTTCCCCTCATAGTCAAGGAAAGTTTTTTGAAAGCGGGTTTTTTCAGATTGAACCATCTCTTTTTTCTTTTGAAATCTTGCGTAGACCTCTTCATCGATCAGGCCCAGCGCATACCCATAGTCTCGAAGACGGAGATCAGCATTATCCTGCCTTAAAAGGAGGCGATATTCGGCTCGGGAGGTGAACATCCGATAGGGTTCATCAAGTTTTTTGGCGATGAGATCGTCGATCATTACACCAATATAAGCCTCGGAGCGTTTAAGGAGAAAGGGGGGCTTTTCTTTGATTTTTAGGACAGCATTAATCGCTGCCATCATTCCTTGTGCAGCAGCTTCTTCATAACCGGTGGTTCCGTTGATTTGCCCTGCAAAATAGAGCCCTTCAACCTGTTTTGTTTCAAGGGTATTTTTGATCTGCCCGCTACTAGCATAATCGTATTCAATCGCATAAGCTGGCCGCATGATTTCTACATTTTCAAGACTCACAATAGTTCTCATCATGGCAAACTGAATGTCAAAGGGGAGAGAAGAGGAAATTCCATTCACATAGATTTCATTAGTAGAAAGTCCTTCGGGTTCTAAAAAGAGCTGGTGACGTTCTTTATCTGCAAAGCGGACAATCTTATCTTCGATCGAGGGGCAGTAACGGGGGCCCACCCCCTTAATTTTTCCAGAGAAAAGGGGGGAACGGTGGATATTGTCTTGAATTACCTTCTTGGTAGCTTCATTCGTATAGGCGATGTAGCAAGAAATCTGGGGGAGTTGTTTTTCTTGAGGCTCAAACGAGAATGAAACTCCCTTTTCAGGAGGTTGCTCTTCTGTTTTAGAAAAATCTATCGACTTTTTATTAACCCTGCAGGGGGTTCCTGTTTTTAGCCGTTCAAGGTTAAAGCCGAGCTTTTCTAAACTTTTGGAAAGACCTATAGAAGGTTTGTCTCCTGCCCTTCCTCCTCCGTAACTGGATTCTCCAATATGAATGAGTCCGCGCATAAAGGTTCCTGCAGAAAGAATGATAGCTTTTCCCTGGTAGGCAATCCCTTCTTGAGTTTTAGCTCCTGTAATTTTCCCTTCACTGACGATCAGGTCTTCTATTGTCCCTTGCTTGATCTCAAGCCCCTCAATATTCTCAAGGGTATGTTTCATCTTGGTTTGGTAGGCAAGTTTGTCTGATTGGCAACGGGGAGACCAAACTGCTGGTCCTTTTGAAGCATTGAGCATCCGAAAATGTATTCCTGTCTTGTCTGCAATTTTTCCCATGATGCCCCCAAGGGCATCAATTTCGCGGACTATGTGCCCTTTGGCCGTTCCCCCAATAGCAGGGTTACAACTCATCTTGGCAATGGTATCAAGATTCATGGTGAGAAAGAGGGTATGGGCCCCCATTCGAGCAGCAGCATACGCAGCTTCGCATCCTGCGTGACCAGCTCCAATTACAATCAGATCAAACTGATCAGGATAAGTCCACATTATTTGTTTTTCTTATGACGATCGCGGCGACGGCGTTTTTTACGCTTGTGCTTCGAAATCTTTTGACGGCGCTTTTTCTTAACTGATGACATTTTAAACTCTAATTTTAGGTGCATATGAAAGTATAGTTATTTTCCTAGAAAAAGTAAACTCCTCACTGCTATATGAAAATTAAAACTTTGTTTAAGGATTAATCATGCTAAATGGCGCATTAGTTTTGTGGGCAATTCTAACAGTATTATCATTTATTTTTATAGTTCGCCTTTCAACAATGAAGTGCAATAAACAGATGAAATTTAAACCTGCCTGAAGATGGTAAAAAATTCCTGTGGTAATCG
>CBEWFH010000025.1:0-10424 GCA_965555895.1 uncultured Simkaniaceae bacterium | reverse complement strand
AGCCAGCTTAGTAGAGGGGTGGCTAATGTCGCACTTCAGAGTTGAATCGGCGGTAATTTAATCATGTTGCATATCAACATTTAATGTCAATGAACAACGTTCAGTAAGGGGGGTTTACAAAAAGGAAGCAATAGGATTTATTGAAGTTGGGAAGGGGAAAACTTAGCGAGAGGACGGATCGTGGATAAAGCTGTATGGTATTACAGGATTGGGGAAGAGAAGACAGGGCCAATTTCCCATAGAGAGCTTCAAGAAAAGCTCGATAAGGGAGATATTGACTCATCGACAAAGATTTGGACAGATGATTTTAAGGATTGGCTTCCAATCTCTGAAGTAGAACATTTTAATATGGCTACCTTAGATGAAACTCCTACTATCACTATTGAAAAGAAAGTTAATTATTCTAGAGAGGCTGATCAGGATTATGTAAGACCTCGCCCATGGATCCGCTTTTGGGCACGGATGATTGATTACTCCCTTTTTGTCTTAGTGATTGGTTTTATCATCGGATATTTTAATTTACGAATAGGAATTATTAATTCATTTTCGGGGATACTGGCTATTTTTATTTGGGTATTTATCGAGACATTTCTTCAAGCCACTTGGGGAGCAACTCCAGGAAAATGGATGATGAAGATCTCTGTTAGGGATGAGAATCACCAGAAACTTTCATTTTCAAATAGCTTGAACAGAAGCTTTTCTGTATGGTGGCTGGGGGTGGGAGCAGGGCTCCCCATTGTTTCGATTATCACGATGATTGTCGCGGCGGTGAAACTCAATAATTCTGGGATGACTACATGGGATCGTCGGGGCGAAAATAAAATATTCCATGGGGATGTTGGCCTTATTCGAACCCTTATTGTCATTCTCTATTTCCTTTGTTATACTTGGGTCCTTTCTTGGGGACAATTACAAATGATGAATAGGCCATGAACTTAGTTAATAAAAAAGATTTTGGAGACGGAAGAACTCTCTATCAGGTTAAAATTTTAGAAGATAATTATGCCTATGTTCTTAGCTGGGATCAAAAAGCTTTAGTGGTTGACCCGGGCGAAGGAAAACCCATTCATGCCCTTTTAGAAGAGGAAGATCTTACCCTAAAAAACATTCTTATTACCCATTACCATGACGATCATACTGCTGGAAATGAGTTTCTTAAAAAGAAAACAGGGTGCCATATTATTGGCCCTGATGATGAGAGAATTCCAGAGCTCGAACAGTCTGTCGATGATGGAGAAGAACTCCTTTTTGGTCCTTTCTCTATCGAGGTATTATCCACTCCTGGACACACTAAACCCCATGTTGTCTATTTCTTTCGTGATTTGCGACTTCTTTTCAGTGGAGATCTCCTCTTTGCAGGGGGATGTGGACGACTTTTTGAAGAGACTCCCCAAGAAATGTGGGGGTCACTAGAAAAAGTGATGACCCTTCCTGATGATACTGAGATTTACTGTGGCCATGAGTATACCCTTAAAAACTTAGAGTTTGCCCTATCCATTGAGCCGAATAATTCCGATGTGAAAGTCCGGCTCGAAGAGGTTAAAAAACGCATCCTTGAAGGGAAGTCAACTGTTCCTTCTACCCTGGCTGTTGAAAAGAAAACAAACCCTTTCCTTCGCGTCAAGAGTACAGCTCTTCAAGAAGCTCTTGGGGTTTCAGACACCGATCCGGCAACTCTTTTCTCCCATATTCGAGAGCTCAAAGATAAATTTTAGAGCTACTTATAAGTGGCTTTTTAGTGTTTTATATAGCCATTATGAGCGGCATGCCAGTTATACTGGACAGCTCTTTTGCTATCTTTGTCGTACCGGACTTGAATTGAGATATATGGGTAGGGATGATCATTATCGAAGTCTCGTCCTTCAGTAGCGTAGAAGAGAGAGAGCCCCACTTCTCGATTATACCATGACGGAGTCGAGCAGTCAGTGAGGGTAATGGTCCGAAGCATTGGTTCGGTGTAGTAGGAAAAAAGAACATCAAGGACTGCCTGAGGGTTTTCTTCAAGCCCTTCGACATAGAAATCGACTTCTGCACCGATCAGATGTTTAGAGACTTGCCCCTTTTTAGAGGGGTCTGCATAGAGATTATGAATAGGACACCGGTGTCCACAGGTGATCACCACCCGCCGATCAAGCTTTTCTTGAACGTAATTGAGGAGATCAATCAAAATTGGATAAATAAATTCCTCATCATTTTTTAAGGGTAAGCTGTGTCTTTCAATCCCTCCGCAGTCAAGGAGGTAGATAAAATCTGTCTGTCTATGTATCTGAATCGGAGGGCTAAGGATATTTCCTCTACATCGAAAAAACTCCTTAGTGATCCGAAGGTGAGAGCCAATCCGCCTCATCTCCCAAATATAAGGTTCTCTTTTTTTTATTGAAGAGGTAGGAAAAGGAAAAAGGACCTCATCGGATTGACGTTGAATGGGTGCGATCACAAGATTTCGCTTACGGACCTTCTTTTCTTCCGACTTTTCCAGCCCAGAACAGCTCACTAAAGTGCTAAGAATAAAAACTAAGAACGTAAGTTTCATCTTCATCTATTTGGAGTATATCGAAGATTGCAAAAAAAATTCGACCCTTATATGTGAAAGATATAGGGATACCTAAGAATATTGATTAGGTAAAGAAGGTTGGGATGAAGAAGGTTCTCATTATTGAGAAGCAGCTCTCTTCGCGTGAGCTGCTCATGATTCTATTAAAAGGAAAAGAGCTTCAGCTGTTTACCGTCGAAGACGGTATGAGCGCCCTTGAACTCCTACAAAAACGGTCTTTCGATCTCATATTTAGTGATTTAAAAGGGATTAAAACCCTTGATCGATCAAGTCGGCGTCCTCTTGAAACTCCTATTGTCCACCTTTGTGATGAAAATGATCCCTCTATAAAAGATATCGATCATGTTCTGAAGAAACCCTTTTGCTCTAAAGGGGTAAGTGCTCTTCTCCTTAGCCTTCTAGAAAAGGCCAAACCAAGAGCAACGATCATTGCAGAAAGTCTTGCCATGAAAAAGATCCTTCGCGAAGTTGAAAAGATTGCAAAAAGTCATTCTAACGTCTTTATTTTCGGAGAGTCAGGAACGGGGAAAGAGATTATAGCAGGACTCATTCATACCCACTCACGCCGCAAACAGTATCCCTTCATTCGTGTTAATTGTGCCGCCCTTCCTGACACCTTGATCGAATCTGAGTTTTTTGGTCATGAGAAAGGGGCGTTTACCGGGGCTTTTCAGCAAAGGATCGGCCGCTTTGAAAGAGCTGATAAAGGGACTCTCCTCCTTGATGAAGTTTCTGAGATTCCATCTTCCCTTCAAGCAAAACTTCTCCGTGTTGTTCAAGAGCAAGAGTTTGAGCGTGTGGGGGGAACAGAAGGGATCCATATTGATGTCCGTCTTGTTTCCACTTCTAACCGAGAGATGAAGGAGGCCATTGATGAAAAAACCTTCCGCGCCGATCTCTACTACCGTCTTAACGTGATTCCTATTTTCATTCCCCCCTTGAGAAAGCGAACAGAAGATATTATCCCTCTTGCCAAACATTTCCTCGAGGAAGTTTGCCAAAGAAACCAAATACCCTTGAAACATTTTTCTCCCAAGGCGGAAGAAAATCTCCTCAGTCACGCTTGGCCAGGAAATATCCGAGAGCTCCGTAATGTGATTGAATATGGGGTTGTAATGGATTATTCCGATATCATTGAATCAGAGCATCTCCTCATTGATCACAAAGCATCACCTGAAGGGCTTCCTGCAATTCCTCTAAGAGAACTTGAGAAAAGGCATATCTTAAAAACCCTAGAGCGGCTTGATGGAAACCGCACCCAATCAGCCAAAGCTCTTGGGATCAGCGTCCGCACACTCCGCAACAAACTCAAAGAGTATGGAAGCTAAACCTTATTTGCTTGCATCACAAGCTGGTCGACGCCAAAAAACTCATCACCTTTTTCAGTTAGCTTCTCAATTTCTTCTTTTAGTTCTTCTTGGGCATCTTTATTTTCAATTTTAGATAACGTCTGTTTGCTATCTGCTAAATGTTTTTCAAAAGCTTCTTTATTCTTCTCCAATAAAGCTGCCCTTGCACGAAGGGTAGAAACTGAACATTTCGCAATATATTCCACCACATTCACTAATTTTTTGAATAATCCTTCCATTTTTGGAATGAGTGCTTTGAAAGGCTCGGTTGCATTTAGTTTTAAAAAAGCCTCAGAAATGTTTTTTAGTCCTTCAAGTTTATCACCAATATCATTGAGATTCATGACTTCTTCTTCCCCTTTTTTGAGAAACTCAAGAGCTCTTGTTGGGTGAAGTCTTGCAAGTTCAATATAGAGAGAGATCCTCTCTTCTGCATCTTCTTCAGCAGCAATGAATTGAAGTCCACTATCAATATCCGCTAGGGCAAATCTTCCGGTGGTATCGATGCGAGCAGATGAATTTGCAACAATGCTTAGTTCATTTTCTTTAAGGCTGATTTGGACATGCTCAGAAATAAGGGGCGCCGATTCAACTCTGAAGGGCGGTGAGAGAGGGGTAATAATGGATAGAATCTCGAGGCACTTCCTCCATCTGGGGGTGATCTGAGGGACAGATAAGGACAGGGGTAATGGCAGCTCCTTGGAGGGCACGGATGCCTCGGAGTGCATCTTCGAAACCGAGCATCTTATCTGATTTTCCAAGAATCTCCATAGCTTTGAGGTAAGCATCGGGAGAGGGCTTAGGGTTTTGATAATCTTCGCGGGTAATCCAATGGGGGATATTGTTGAGTATAGGGATTTTTTCGCGGATCATCTCGGTTTGTCTCCGAGTGGAGTTGGTGACAACCGCATGGGGGATTTTTGCCATTTGGACTGTTTCAAGAATTGTTTGAGCACCTGGCATTAGATCCAAATTTCCCGCTTCTAAAAGTTTTGCATACTCATCTTTTTTTTCATCGTAAAGAGTTTCCCAGGAGTGAGTTTTTACTAAAGCGGGTACATGTGAGGTAATGAGTTTTCTGAGCCCTTCAGAACTTTTATGGGCAATGGCTGCAAATGAAGGGAAATCCCATGGGAATAGGGCGCCATGCACTTCAAGCATATTTTGGTACGCTTGAAAATGGAGAGGCTCGGTGTTAACAAGCAAACCGTCAAAATCAAAAAAGATAGGGGAATAATCTAACATCCAACTCATGAAAAGGAGCTTAACATGAATTGTAATAAAAGAAAAATTTGCCGATGACTGGACTCGAACCAGCACTATATTGCTATAAGCAGATTTTGAATCTACCGTGTCTACCAATTCCACCACATCGGCGAGAAAGTGTTTTATCCTACATGGATGGAGAATTTAATTAAACGTCAGGTTGTTGGGAGCAAGTCAGAAGGGGGTTCAACATTGGTGTAAGTGAGGGTGCACCCATTGCACCCATTAAGTGGAATCCACGGGTCGGCATCAAATGCTAGCGCGCTCATTTTTCCCATGAGAGTGAGATTGAAAACAGTAATTGTACGATTAGCATTTAATATAGCAGTAGCTTTTTTGGTAAAGTAAATTGCTGAGGTATTTCTAACTTCAAAGTGAAGGGTAGCAAGTGAATTTGTCGTAATAATGATTGTTTTTAGTTTTTTTCGAGCTTCTTTACTATCTATTGGGCCATGGATAAAAAGTTCTGTGATAGGAAGAGGTGGAAGAATCCAGAAGTAGACATTGATAAAATCGAGAGAAAGAGTCGGGCGATTTTCTTCTACAGTTATACCTAAAGGAAGGGCACGGGTAGGTGCTAAGTTGGGTAAGTTCCCTATCATTTAAAGTAGTTGAGGTAGTGCTATCCATCGAATTGAAGAGAGTATTGTGAAAACAGGTGCTGGTGTAGGGGATATGGTCGACGGTCCAAAATAAAATTTTTAGTACTACTTCATAGAGACTTGCAAGGGCAGATTCATCTGTTTCGGTCTTTGGCGTGGCTTTGTTGCCTAAAAAGATCTGATATTGCATTTGTTCCTTGTGTCATGGGGGTAATAATAGTATTAATTCGAATAAAAAAGAATTATAATAATAATTTTAATATTCAACGCTATAAAGGAAGAGGGCATGGGGTGGAGCGGTTTTTCCGGCCCTTTTTCGGTCCTTGGAGTCGAGGATTTTTAGGAGATCTTCAAGTGGGCGCTGATGGGCTCCGATTTCCAGGAAGGTACCGGTGATATTCCGAACCATTTTATAGAGGAAGCCATTTCCTTCGAACTCAAGGCGGAACCCTCCCTTTTGGGGGGCTAGCTCGATGCGGTAGAGGGTTTTAACGGGGTTTTTAGAGTCGCAGCCGCTAGCGGTAAAGGCAGAAAAATCATGGATTCCTTCAAGTAAGGGTAGGGCTAGCTTTAGGAGCTCTAGATCGAGCGGGTGACGGATGTAGTTTGAATAGCGATAGTTGAAGGGGTCTTGGACTGTAGTGAGGTGGTAATGATAAACCTTCTTCTTCACACTAAAGCGTGCATGAAAGGTTTCATCCGTGGGGAGAATCTCTTGGATCCGAATATCGGAGGGGAGAATTTCATTTAGGGAATAGTAAGTAGCAGAGAGGTCAAGCAATTTTGGATGTGAAAAATGAGCGACTTGGGCTTTAGCATGGACACCTGCATCGGTCCTTCCAGAACCTATGATCGGTGTTTCGGTGCCGAGAATGGTTTTTAAACCGTTTTGGACGATTTCTTGAATCGAGATGTTGTTAAGTTGCTTTGCCCACCCCCCATAGTTTGTTCCATCGTAGCTAAGCTGTAGTTTATATTTCATAGAATTTCTGCAAGCTTTAGGTCGATGGGGTGGGTGATTTTTATGTTGAGAGTACTTCCTGTTACAATTTTTACGGGGTGATCAATGAGTTCTGCTAAAGCTATATCATCAGTGAGTTTTTTTTCTTTTGCCGCAGCAAGCCCTTTTTCTAGAAGGTCTCGTCTTAGGAGTTGAGGAGTATACATTTCATAGAGGAAGTCGCGGTTAAGTGTTTTTTCAACCAGAGAGCTCTCATTAATTTTTTTAATGGTATTTTTTGTTCGTGCGCCAAGAGAGGCAGCACCTATGGGGATTCCCTCTTTGAAGAGTTTAAGGACATCTTCTCGCGTGATAAAGGGACGGGCCCCATCATGGATAAGGATGATCTCTCCCGTTGTTTTCTTAAAGCCATTTTGAACTGAATCTTGCCGCTCTTTTCCAGGAGAGGCGAAGAAGGTATTTTTTGGGAATAGGAAGTGGTATTTCTTTGGGCAGACAACAACAATTTCAGTAATCTCTTTTATAGAGGAAAAGAGGTCAAAACTATGGAGGATGATCACTTTCTTTTTTAAGATTAAGAAGACTTTTGGAATTTCTGATCCCATTCTTGAGCTAAGGCCACCTGCAAGTAATATTAAAGATATTGTTTTCATGGGAATGATTATAGAGAAAAAGGAAATTTTCCGCACCCCCTAGGGGGTGCGGAAACTCATAAGATTTTTTATGAAAGGTGTTTGTTGACTTTTTTAGTCATGTCAAACATGTTGATAGCCTTTTTTCCACCAAACACTTTAGATAGCTTCTCATCAGGAATGATGTTGCGCATGTTATCTGGATCTTGTCTTTTGTGTTTTTTGATGTAAGCCCAAAGTTTTTTTGTAACTTCAGTACGTGGCATCGGTCCTTTTCCAACAACTTCAGCAAGCTCTTCGCTGATTTTCATTGGCTTCATAAACTTTGATGTTGTAGCTGCTTTTTTGGCCATTTCGTTCTCCTTTAAAAAAAAATGTTCCTTTCAAGAAAGGGTTTTGACTTTAGTAAACTTTTGCCTATAAGGCTCTTTTAAGTCCACTTGTATCCTTCTTATGGATTTATAGTCAAAAAAAAAAGCAAATAGGGAAAGAATTTTCTCATAGAGAGGTAATCTCTTGCCATTTAGCAATGAAAAGTGGCAATTTAGGGATATGAATATGAAACTCTTAGAAAACCCTATCGAAAGGCAACGGGAGCATTTAGGCTCTCTATTGATTGTTTTGAATCGGGGTGAATCTATTCATGAAAAGATAGAGATATTAAATGCCCTTCCTGAAGTGGATACCTATTTTTCATTTCCTTCAGCTTTGAAAACATTTTTGTCAGGACTTTCTCCCGAGTGTGAGTATGTGATCAAAGGAGTGTTTGCAATCGGGCAAGGGGCACGCCTTTTTGAAGATGTAGAAAAGGAGGGAGTTCATCGCCTCCGTCCACTCCTTGAAGATTTGATTGCTCTTGAAACATTTTACCAAGACCTCGGTGGGATTGTAGGATATCAACACCTTGTCTTAACCCTTCTCACGCGAGAGAAGCACCCCACAGAAGACACCCTTCTTTTCCCTCCTGAAGGGACTGATTTAAGCTCAGATACTCCTCTGCTGAGAAAAGCGATTATCCAAGGAATTAAAGATCAGGAAAAAATGGGAGAGCTCTACCCTGTTGGAGGGGCGGCAGACCGTCTCCAACTCAAAGATGAAAAGACTGAAGAGGGTCTTCCTGCCGCCCGTCTTATCTTTTTGGGAAAACCCCTACTAGAAGGGGTGATTAGTGATCTCCAAGCACGTGAATACCTCCATTATAAGCTCTTTAATGCCCAAATCACAACTCCTATTGGAATGATGACCTCCCGAGTGCATCGAAATCATGAACACATCCGCTCCATTTGTATTCAAAACAAATGGTTTGGCCGCTTGAAGAGTTCTTTTAAGTTTTTTAAGCAACCCTCTGTTCCAACTTTTACAAAAAAGGGAAATTGGTGTTTGCAAAAACCTCTAAAACTCCTCTTAAATCCAGGGGGTCATGGGATGCTTTGGAAACTTCTTAAGCAGGAACGGATCTTTGAATGGTTTGATTCTTTTGGAGCAAAAAAAGCTCTGGTAAGACAGATCAATAATCCAATGGCTGCAATCGATTATGGGCTCCTTGCTTTTTTAGGGATTGGCCACAAAGGGGATAAGGCTTTTGGATTTGCGTCTTGCCCTAGACTTGTCGATGCACAAGAAGGAATGAATGTAGTTAAAGAGGTAAATGGGAAGGAAGTATTAACAAACATCGAATACTGCGATTTTGAGAAGTGTGGCATTGAAGATAAACCTAGCAAATTGGGTGGAAAATATTCTCCCTTTCCCTCAAATACCAATATTCTCTTTGCCGATCTCAAAGAGGTAGAAAAGAGAGTTGAAAAACTCCCTAACCCAGGACTCCTCGTCAACTTTCGAAAGGGCCACCACTACCATGACCAAGATGAAAAAGAAGAGATCGCCCGTTTAGAGACAACGATGCAAAACATTGCAGATGCATTTCAAGTAGAAAAAGGAACTCCACTCCCAACATATCTCACCTTTAACGAAAGACGAAAAACCATTTCGACAACGAAGCGGAAATCGAGTGTAAAAGGAAAAATGCTAGAAACCCCTGAAGGGTGTTACTATGATTATATGCTCAATGCAAAAGAGCTCCTTGAGAGCCACTGCAGCATGGAACTCCCTCCATTTCCCAATGAGAAAACATTTACTCAAGAAGGACCCTCTTTCCTCTTTAGTTATCATCCAGCATTGGGCCCTCTCTATTCGATTATTGGACAAAAAGTTCGTGGTGGAAAGCTCGAAAATGGAAGTGAGCTTCAACTGGAAATTGCCGATCTTGATCTAGAAAATCTTCACCTTGATGGGAGTCTTCTCATCCATGCAACTGATCCGATGGGGCATCTTACAAAGGGGATCCTTAGCTATTCTAATCAAACAGGGCAGTGTCACCTTAAAAATGTTCAAGTGAAAAATGGGGGGATTGATTGGGAGAAGGATCACCTCTTTTGGAAACATGAAGTGAAAAGAGAGGCAGCCCTTAAAATCGTTCTCCATGGACATTCTCAGTTCTTTGCTGAAAATATCACCATCGAGGGAGACCTCACTTTAGAAGTTCCCCACGGCATGAGAATGAGAGCACAAGAAAAAAGTGGCAAGATGATTTTTATAACCGAGCCACTTGAGCATCATGGTCCATTCTGGATCTATTCAATCGATTCAGAAGATCTAATTAATCTTAAGATTACTTTTTAACCCAATTGATAGTTGCACCTAAAGCGACTAATCCTACAGTTGCTCCACCAATGAAGTCTTTAGAGGTAAGCTTAAATTTAAGTGGTTTTAGCTAATAACTATACTGCATTTTTGAAGCGAGGGATTGCAATGCCACTTGTTTTTAGTCATAGGGGTGTTTTTGAAAATTTATCAACTGCTAAAGTGAGAGTATCTTTGACTCCAGAGCAGGCATTCATGAAATTTCCTGGAATTCCTGTAAGAAAGTTTGTCATTGTTTGACCTCCGTAAAAATAATTTTAATAGGGAAAGACCCTAATCATATTAGAGCGCCCTTTCAACATTGAAGAGATATTGTCAAATGTTGTGTCTGAGCTTCTAAGCGCATCCTCGATTTTTTGC
>CBEWFH010000024.1:0-10449 GCA_965555895.1 uncultured Simkaniaceae bacterium | reverse complement strand
GAGTACATTATTTATTATAATAAAGTGCCCCCCCCGCGAAGCTACCAGTGCCGCTACCTCCGATCGGCTTGAAAAAACATAGCTGCCAGATCATAGAGGGGATAGACTTTTAGATAAAACAAGATGAAAAAAACTTTTGCCTTAATCTTTCCCAATATTCCTTTGCGTCCTTCTCCAATACCGCGTACCCTCTTCTTTTTATTTGCGGCATAGAAAAGTGGTTGTTCGAAGAAAATAACCAACTCATTAAATTGACGAATACTCACTCCTGCTTAAGGCTCTCATGGTTCGTTCTTCACGTTTAGCTCGTTTTAAAAGTCCTTCAATCATCTGCTCGCCTCTACATCTGTTCGAAAAACTTTATCAGAAAGCCCTAAAGATTTAAATCGCAACAAGTCTAGTCGGGGATTACAACCCCCGCCACAATTTGGGCCGTTGGCTACACTCCGCATTCACTTGGCTATTCTAATGAATTGGAGTTCGCGTCATTTCGCAGCTCGTACTTTTTTTTTATCTTAAAGTGGACCAATATGGTTTTTATGGAAACGGTAGTTATGAAATTTGGGGGAGCTGCTCTCAAGACCCCAAAGCACTTTGCAGATGTTGCTGAGATTATTGCTGAAAAGAAAGGACGCATTATCGTGGTTGTAAGCGCCATGGGAAATGAGACCGATGGTCTTCTCGGATTGGCTCATAAAGTTGCAAAAAATCCTGCCAGGCGTGAAATGGATATGCTCATTTCAGTTGGGGAGAGAGTTAGTATGGCTCTCCTTGCGATGGCACTTGAAGAGAGGGGAGTTCCGGCGATTAGTCTAACGGGGAGTCAATCGGGAATTATTACCTGTAGCCGTCACAATGATGCACTTATTAAAGATGTTCGTCCCATTCGCATTAAGAAACATCTCAATGAAGAAAAGGTGGTGATCGTTGCAGGGTTTCAAGGGGTTAGTGAAGAAAAGGAAATTACAACTCTAGGTCGTGGAGGAAGTGACACTACCGCTGTTGCTCTTGCTGCAGCACTTTATGCAGAAAAAGTTGAATTTTACAAAGATGTGCTGGGGGTTTATTCAAAAGATCCAAAAATAAATCCCGATGCAACACTTTTTTCAGAGCTTTCCTTCGAAAAGGCCTTAACATTTCCTGAATTTGCCCTTCATAAAAGGGCCATTTTACTTGCATCAAAAAACGGTTTACCCTTACACGTAAAGTCTTTTAAGAAGGATCAATGGGACTGCTACCCTGGAACTTGGATTAGTGGAAGCTCTCCGTTAATGGGACCGATTTATGAGGATCATTTCTGATATCGCTGAGCATCTTCTGGAAAAGGGGATTCCTAGTGCAGAACTCGATACATTTCATGGTCTTACTCTCCATCTCCTTTCAGAGGATCGCCCTTTTATTCGAAAGTTTATCTTAGATATGGTGACAAATATCCCTTTGAGGAATGTCTCGCCAACCCATTTTTCCCTTGATCGGGTTAAAGAGACTCTCCTTTTGACAATTGTTCATTTTGATGAATCTTCACCAGAGCTTAAAGTTCATTTTGAGCGGATTATTTATGAACTAGAACTCGGTGCTCGTTCTCCCTATCATGCTGCGCGGATTTTAGAGATGAAAGCACTCTCAATGGATGAAAAGAGGGGGCTTATCCAAGATCGGATTTTGGGTAGCATTCGCCGCTTTCCCGCCCTTTTTGACTATGATTTATTTTCTGAAATGCAACGGTATTTTCTTACCTTTTCCGATCAATATTTTCGCGCTAGGAGTGTTAGGGGGATTTCTCAAACCTTGAGCGCCCTACATATGATTCGAAAAAGAGTCCTTAGTGCCCATGAAAAGGTTCCTAAGATGCGCCATGTTGAGGTGAAAATAATGAGACGACATCTCACCTTTCCCCTGGGACAGAAAGAAGCTCTAGAAGTCACGATTGGAATGAATATCCTTAGAGAGAATGAACTTTTCAAAAAGAGCCATCTCCTTAAAGCAATTCAAAATATCCTCCCAGAAGTTGAACTTGTTGTTGGAAGTGATTATCTTGATAAAGAGAGTGATGACCTCCTCCATCTTATCACGCTTGAAGTGGAAAAAGAGGAAAAATTTGAGATCGAAGAGATTGTCGATCTAAAGCGGTGGCTTCCCCGAGCTCTTAAAGGAAAAATCGAACACCTTCAGCGGACGCTATTTATGCCTCATAACGAGGAAGAGATTTTTAAGTATGTTGTTATCTTAGGGAGCGAACTCCATTTTGCTGAAGCTCTTCCTCAGGTGATCCTCTCCTTTAAAAACCAAACGGAAACAAAGCTTGTCTTTACAGTGATTTTAGCGCGGATTTTGCTTCCCAAAGCTCCTCCTCTTGAAGATGTCCTCCTTGCCTCTCCGTTGCGCCCAAAAATCGATCGGATCAAACAATTGGGAATGCTCCGAAAAAAACATCCTAAAGAAGCAGCTGTTTTCAAAGTTGAGCTTCCATTAAGTTCTTTCCTGCGCGAAGACCACTCGATCGACCTCTATAAAGCCCGTCAAAATATTTTACAAAAGCTCCATGCGATTTTTGGAGATATTAGAGACTACAACGGGGGGATGATTTCCAAGCAAAATGAGGTCTTTAAAGCCTTAGAAAAATCTCTGGGCCTTGTTGCAGAAAGGGACCACCTCCTTCTAGAAAACTTTTTTCACTCTCTCTTTCCTCTAGAAAAAAGGAGCTTTCTTGATCCCAAACTATTAAAAAATCTTTTTCTCCTCCTCATCGAAAAGCTGCAGTCTCAAAAAGAATATGTAAGCAAAGAAGAAAAAGGATACTTTTTTGTTGTGGGTGAGAGTGAGTATTTAGAAAGTCTAAAAGAAATTTCAGCTCCATTTATCACCTTAGATCTTGAATGTGATGAGAGGACTTACCAAGGTTTTATCTCAAACTTTGAAAATATTTGAGTGCTTAGTCTATAATCGGAAGAATATGGCAACCGGCGATCAGATTTACATTGAACCTTCGATTTTCGCCGCTGATTTTGGCCACCTTGCTGATGAGGCAAAGCGGGTCGAGCAGGCTGGCGCAGATGCGATTCATTATGATATTATGGATGGCCACTTTGTTCCTAATCTAAGTTTAAGTCCGAAGGGGTTAGCTGCAATTAATCGGGCAACCGATCTTTACCTTGATGTTCATATCATGGTTTATAACCCTTTTGATTATGTGGAACGTCTCGTGGAAAGGGGCGCTGATTGCATTACGTTTCACATAGAAGCAACCGAAGATATTGAAGAGACTCTCGAGTATATTCGTAAGTGTAAAGTTCATGCAGGCCTTGCCTTTTGCCCTGAGACCAGCGAATCACTCATCCCTAAATACCTCGATAAGTGCGACAAAATACTCCTAATGACTGTTTACCCTGGCTTCGGTGGCCAAGCATTCATTCCTGAAGTGCTTGAGAAAATCGAGTTTACCCGTGATTTTTGCAACAAGTTGAATATCCGAAAAGGAGGAAAAGTTCCGAAAGAGGGAGAAACCCTTCCTCCTTTTGATATTCAAGTCGATGGGGGAATTGATGATATAACAGCTCCTCAGGTTATCAAAGCGGGAGCAAATCATTTAGTTGCTGGAACCTATCTTTTTAAAGGGGAAGGGATGGATAAGAAAGTTAAAGGACTCCGCGGATGAAGAAAATCGTTGTGATGGGTGGGGGAACAGGAAACTTCACTGTTCTTAGAGGACTTAAGAATCATAACGTAGATCTCAGTGCCATTGTTTCAATGGCAGATGATGGTGGAAGTACTGGAATACTGCGAGATGAACTGGGTGTTTTGCCACCAGGTGATGTTCGTCAATGTTTAGTTGCACTTTCTGATTCCTCAAGGCTCATGCGGAGTGTGATGGATTA
Organism: uncultured Simkaniaceae bacterium; assembly: GCA_965555895.1. Lineage (GTDB taxonomy): Bacteria > Chlamydiota > Chlamydiia > Chlamydiales > Simkaniaceae > Neptunichlamydia. Next base: position 6,574 of record CBEWFH010000024.1, on the reverse strand, counting down.
CCGCTTTGAAAATGGGGGCCTCGGGGGACATAGCTTAGGAAATCTTCTCCTTTCTGCACTTGAAAAAGTGACGGGAAGTTTTGAACGCGCTGTCGAAGAGATGGGAAGGATCCTCTATATTAAAGGGAAGGTGATTCCTGTAACGACTCACCAAGTCCGCCTCAAGATGATCCTTAATAATCAAAAAGTTTTAGAAGGGGAAAGGGAAATCTATCTTTCCCATGAAATTGATAAAGGATACAGCAAAATTTACCTCGATCCTTTTCCTAAGTCGAACCCTCATGCGATTACTGAAATTAGAAATGCAGATCTTATTATTTTAGGGCCAGGAGGGATTCATACATCGATTATTCCTAATCTTCTTGTAGAAGGGGTGAGCGAGGCTCTTAAAGAATCCCATGCAAAAAAGATTTTTATCTCTAATTTGATGAACCGGAAAGGGCAAACAACGGGATATAAAGTAAGCAATTATTTACACGAAATAGTAAGTTATCTAGGAGAAGACATCTTCGATTACAGTCTCGTCAATAGTCAGATGCCCGATCAAGCATTGATAGAAAGGTATTCTGAAGAGGGTGAGCTAGTCATTAATGATATTGAGGGGTCCCGAGTGATTTCTGCCCCACTATTAGGAGAGCTTTCAGAAAACCGAAAGAGTGATACTCTCATCAAGAGGAGCTTGATCCGTCATAACTCTAAACAAATAACAAAAGAGATAATGAAAATTGTTAATCATCTTTGATTTAGACGACACACTCATCGATACGAGTGGTTCGATTTTGCCCGGTGTTTTAAAAAATGCTCTCAGAGAAATGGAGGGGGTCGGTCTTTCCATGGCTAATTTCAACCGTTCTTATAATGAACTCTTAAGGATCAATACTTATCACGTTAGTTCAGGGGAAGCTCTTAAAGAATTCCTTGAGATCAATGGAGCTCCGAAACATTGTTTAGATGTGGCTCTTCGTGCAATTTATGAAGCGCCTGTTTTTGATGAACCGATTCAACCTGTTGAAGATGCTGTTGAGGTTTTGCAGGAACTTTCGTGTAGCCATCCCCTTGTCCTCGTCACAAAGGGAAAGGAGAAGGTTCAACGTGAAAAAATGAAGCGGGCAGGCATTTCAACTCAATTTTTTACTAAGCTTTATTTTTGTGAAGATGGAGATAAAAAAAAGATTTATCAAAAAGTGAGCGAAGAGATGGGAATATCTCCTTTAAATGCCTTAGTTTGTGGAGACCGAATTTCTTTCGATCTCACTCCTGCTAAGCATCTTGGATATAAAACAGTTCAACTCAAGTGGGGAAGAGGACTAGGTAATACTGGATTTAAAAAGGACGTCGATTATACCATTTTATATCTGAAAGAGTTAAAGTCCCTTTTGGAAACGTTTAAAATAGTTGGTTAACAAAAAATGACAACAACAAGCAATCAGATTTCTCCAGGAACTACCCTTTCCATCGATGGAAAAATCTATCGTGTGGAGACAAGTGTTAAAGTCACTGTTGCCAAGGGGGTCCCTTTTATTAAGACTAAACTCAAGAATCTCATGTCTGATGAGGTGATTGAGAAAAACTTCAAAGTTGATCAAGCCATTGAAGAGGTGGCTCTAAGTGAAAGACGGTTAGAGTTTCTATATTTAGAGGGAAAAGACTACCTTTTCCTCGATATTGATCTTCTCGATGAAGTTCTCGTTGCATCAGATGTTGTAGGCGATAAGGTAAACTACTTAAAAGAAGGGATTCAAATTAAAGCAATGTTTTATGGCGAGACGATTTTTTCGATCGAGCTTTCTCAGTTTTTAGAACTAATGATCGTTAAGCTTGAAGATATAAAATCTAAGGTTTCTATCTCTTCGGCAAGTAAGATTGCCATTTTGGAGACAGGAGCAAAAGTTGAAGTACCCTTGTTCATCGAAGTGGGAGACATCATCAAAGTCGATACCCATATCTGTGAATATGTACAAAGGATTTAGTAGATTGTGGATTTAGAGAAAATTAAGCAGCTTATGTCTGCAATGGAAGATATGGGGATGACTAAGGTTGTTCTTAAGGAAAAGAGTGGGTTTGAATTAGAACTCGAAAGAGGAAACGATTTTGAAGCTGTCCCTTATCCCTCCCAGATGGCAGCTCCAACAGCTCAATTTGAGCCTCGCACTGTAGAGACACTTCCTCAAAGAGGAGACAAGGCTCAGAAAATCGAATCAAAAGAAGGGCATGAGATTACCTCTCCAATGGTGGGCACCTTTTATGCTTCCACTTCTCCGGAGGCTGATCCCTTTGTGAAAGTGGGAGATATTGTCACTGAAGAGACTGTTGTTGGCATTATCGAAGCAATGAAGGTAATGAACGAAATAAAAGCAGGGAAAAGTGGAATTGTGACTCATATTTTTGTTGATAATACCTTTCCTGTAGAATTTGGAACAAAACTCATAAAGCTCACCGAAAAATGAAAAAAGTTTTAGTTGCTAACAGGGGTGAAATTGCCGTTCGAATTATTAGAGCTTGCCACGATCTGGGGCTCCAGACCGTTGCGGTTTATTCCAAAGCAGATGCAGAAGCACTCCACGTTCTTCATGCCGATGAAGCGATTTGTATTGGAGAAGCTCCCTCAACCCAGTCATATCTCAAAACCCCAAATATCCTCTCTGCTTGCGAAATTACTGGAGCTGATGCGATTCATCCAGGGTATGGCTTTTTAAGTGAAAATGCGAATTTTACTTCGATTTGTGAAAGTTGTGGCATTACTTTTATAGGACCCTCTGCAAAAACGATTGGGATGCTCGGTGATAAAGCTCAGGCAAAAAGCATTGCAAAAAGTGTCCGCTGTCCTGTAATTCCTGGATCAAATGGAATTGTCGAAACCGTTGATGTTGCTCTAAAGGAAGCAAAGAAAATTGGCTTTCCTGTTTTCATTAAAGCAACCGCTGGTGGTGGTGGCAAAGGGATCCGTATTGCTAAAGATCCAGATGATTTTCTAAGGCAATTTGCTGCAGCGCGTGCTGAAGCGGAAGTTTCCTTTGGGAATCCCGATATTTATCTTGAAAAGATGATCATGAATCCCCGCCATATCGAAATTCAAATCCTTGGCGATAGTCACGGCAATTATGTCCACCTCGGAGAAAGAGATTGTACAATCCAACGTAGGCGTCAAAAACTCATTGAAGAAACCCCTAGTCCAGTCCTTACTCCCCACCTTCGTAAGAAAATGGGAGAAGCCGCCGTTCACATCGTAAAAGCTGCAAAATATCACACCGTTGGAACTGTTGAGTTCTTACTTGATGAGAAGAAAAACTTCTTCTTTATGGAAGTGAATACTAGGATCCAAGTGGAGCATACTGTCACCGAAGAGCTCACTGGGATTGATCTTGTCAAAGAGCAAATCAAGATGGCGATGGGAGAAAAGCTCCCTTACAAACAAAAAAACATCCGCTTTGAAGGACATATTTTCGAATTCCGGATCAATGCTGAAAATCCTTCAAACAACTTTATGCCTTCTCCAGGTCTTTTAGAGTATTATATTTCTCCAGGTGGCCCCAGCGTCCGAGTTGATAGTGCCTGTTATTCTGGCTACCGGATCCCTCCCTTCTATGATTCGATGATTGCAAAACTCATCGTTAAGGGAAAAGACCGAGAAGATGCTATAAAAATCGCTAAGCGGGCTCTCCGCGAATTTCATATTGGTGGCGTCGATTCCACCATTCCTTTTCACCAATATATGCTACATAACCCCACCTTTTTGTCAGGAGAAGATTACAATCTAGACTTTATCGACCGCCTGATTGAAGAAGGATGCAATTTTAGACATGATGAATCAAAAACTCATACAGAAGAAACAGCCCCCGGGCAACGAATTACAACTACAACTCCTCATTGACTCTGATCAAATAGAAGAACGTCTCGAAAGGGTCGCTAGAGAGCTTGAAAAAAAATATGATGGAGAAGAAATCACCATTGTTATGGTTATGAAGGGAGCCTTTATCCTTATTGCCGATCTCATGCGCCATCTCCACCTTCCTGTCCGTCTTGATACCATTCATTGCCCAAACTATGGGCATGGAACCAAGGGTGAACTTACAGTTGAGGGGATTGATGATCTTGAGATTCAAGGGAAACATATCCTGGTCATCGATGATATCTTTGATACAGGAAAGACCTTAGCAGAGGTCGTCTCTCAAATTAAGAAAAAGAATCCCGCCTCATTAAAATCACTCGTTCTCCCTTCTAAAGATGTCCCCCATAATACCGACTACCGCCCTGACATTGCTCTTTTTGATATTGAAGATCAATTCGTTGTAGGGTCTGGTTTAGACTATAAAGAGTATTACCGGGGTCTTCCCGATATTTACGCCATAGAGATGTAATTATATTATGAGACTATCCCACAGCTATAAAAACTTGCTTTTTATCACTTTTTCCATATATTTTCATTTCATTTCTAGCCCTACTTTGAAAAGTATGTCCTGCGAGATGAAACGAAAATCTGAGAAAGAATCCATTGAAAAATCAAAGATTTCTAATTGTGGGATAGTCTCATGAAAGGTATCATCTTGGCAGGGGGGCTTGGCACACGCCTCCATCCCCTCACACTTGCAACTAGCAAGCAACTTCTCCCTATCTACGATAAACCGATGATCTATTACCCTCTCTCTGTTCTCATGCAAGCTGGGATCCGCGACGTCCTCCTTATCTCTACAGCGCGTGATATCCCACGTTTTGAAACCCTCTTTCGTGATGGCTCTCATCTAGGCCTTAACATTTCTTACGCCGAGCAAAAAGAGCCTAATGGAATTGCCGAAGCCTTTATTATCGGTGAATCATTTATCGGAGATCAAAATGTTGCCCTTGTTCTTGGAGACAATATCTTTTATGGGGAGCACTTAAGCTCTCTCCTTAAAAATTGTGGTAAACTCGAATCGGGTGGTGTCATTTTTGGATATCAAGTAAAAGATCCAGAAAGATATGGTGTTGTTACTTTTGATAGTGAAAAAAGGGTAACCGATATTATTGAAAAACCTAAAAACCCTCTCTCACAATATGCTGTTACAGGACTCTATTTCTATGATAATGATGTCATCTCTATTGCAAAATCGTTAAAACCTTCTCCTCGCGGAGAGCTTGAAATCACCGATGTTAATCGGGTTTACCTTAATAGGGGAGATCTTAGGGTCCACCTCTTTGACTCTGGCTTCGCCTGGCTCGATACGGGGACCTTTGGGGCCCTCCACCAGGCCTCTAATTACGTCCAAATCATCCAAGAGAGGCAGGGGATTCAGATAGGTGCGATTGAAGAAATTGCCCGTCAAAACGGCTGGATCGAGCGCATTTATCCTTGATGGCTAATGGTGGCCAACATTCTCCTTTTTTTATATCCTAAGAGGTGTTGCTTCGATATGGCCTTTCAAGAATATAAGGACTTCGGTTGCTGATTTTTTTTCAAGAAGATCTTGAGAAAGGAGAATCTGGTCAGCGCAGAGGAGCTGCCATCTTTGCAAAAGCTTTTTTAGCTGGAGAGTTTCTCCGGTAGTAAAGTGCCACCGCTTGATAAACTCATCAAGGAAGGGGGTCTGCTCAGGGGCAATTTCATCAATCAAAGTGTGCATCTCATCGATGACAGTTTTAATCAAACTGATATGGTTAAAGATCAGGGTATGAACCTCTTTTTTTGTCACCTCTTTTGCAGGATGGTTAGCATTATCAGAGATTACTTTGAAGACATGGATCATTTCAATGGGAGAGACCTTTGAAGCAATCGCATAGAAGCCCGCCGCCTCCATATCATAGATATGATCTGTTAGGTAACCATGATCGGGATTTTCAATCGTAATACACTCTTCTGTCCGGCAGGGTGGATCAAAAGTAAAGGTGGGAAAATACTGCGCCTTGCGCGCCTCATCTACGATTTTATTCGCCAAAAGGGGAGTTCCAATCTTCAGCGAGCGGTGACTTCCAACACCCACATTGAGCCACCCATAAATATCTTCATCGCGGTGGATCCCCGCTAAATAAGCGCATGCTGCTCCCGCCTTGATCTTCCCAACCCCCGAAACAATCAATTTAATCGCTTCATTTTCATAGATGGGGGAAAGGTGGGTTCCAGATAGAGGTTTTAGCTTAAATGCTTCAATCAGAGGAGTGGCTTCTGCCTTGAGTGCCACCTCGATGCAAATCGTCATAGAGTTCCCGTTTGGGTTGGTTTAAAAGTTTTGCGGCTGCAACGAGTGCTTCCTTAGCATTAATGCCAAAGCGCTCCTGCAGCTCTTCCATCAATTTTCGGGGCTCCATATCAAATGGTTTCTCGCTTCCCGAAAAGATAAAGATAAGGACATATTCTCCTAAAATTTTCTTTTTTTGGAAGTGATCAATTAACTCCCGCGCTGTTCCCTCAAGAGTTTCCTCATAGATCTTGGTAAGCTCCCGCGCAATAAAAATCTTTGCCTCCGGTGCTATTTCCTCCATCCACTTAAGGGTTTTCATCAAGTGGTGAGGAGATTCATATGCAACGGTAAGTCCTGGATAATATAAAACATCGATGAGTTGTTTTTTCCCTTTCTTTTCTAGAAAACCTATGAATTTAAAA
>CBEWFH010000023.1:0-10588 GCA_965555895.1 uncultured Simkaniaceae bacterium | reverse complement strand
AAGACCTCTTCGAGGCCAGAGGCTTAGCCGCCTAGTAAAGGAAACTCAGAAAAATAGAACCTCCTATTCGAAATGGGAGGTTTTTGCAACACTACCGTATAAGTATCTTAATAAGAATAAGCAACACCTCGGACTTAAATTGGGATATGAGGTCCAATATTACTGGAGAGTCAATCAAATGGAGCATATAAATAATGCTTTAGGGACAGTTACCGTAACTGTTTTTCAAGAAGACCCCGATATCCTCTCTACCGTTACAAGCGCCCGACATTCAAATGAATCAATTTCTGAAGACTTGATGTTTTATGGAATCACTGCCGAAGCGCGCCTCGATTTCTAAATAATAGATTATAAATGATCTATAAAAAAACCCAGATCTTAACAATCTGGTTTTTTTTAATAACTCACCTTACTCAATTGAAGGGTTAATAACTGGTATCATCCAAAGTCACTTTGCCGCGGAAAATGCGGTAGACCCAATACCCATAGGCTAGCGCTAAGGGAACACCTATAGCTGCGACTATAAGAATCACTTTCATTGTGGGAAGGGTTGCCGCGCTATTAAAAAGGGTCAAGCTATTTGTTTGGGGATCGATTGTTGAGCGAACCATATTTGGATAAGTTCCTAGACCAAAGAGGCTTATTAAAAAAACGATGCTTAAAGAGGAGAAGATAAAGGCAGTTCCATCTTTTTTTCGATGGACAAAACAGGGGACGCAAACAATAGCAATGAGAGTGAGAAACCCTATGGCAAATAGATAAGGGATCTCTTCCATTAGTTCAATCATAGGAGATTTATAAACCAGAGTTATAATGGTCGTAATGAGATAAAAAATAATAAAGATAGTGATTGTCGGGTTCACCCAACGACGAACCCTCTCATGCATCGTCCCTTCAGTTTTCATTAGCATATAGATTGCTCCATGCATCATGAAGACCGCAGTCCCTGTAATTCCCACTAAAATGGTGTAAGGGGTAAAGAAATCACCAAAGGTTCCAACAAACTCTCCATGAATATCAAGGGGGATGCCAACAATGAGGTTTCCCATGATAAGCCCAATCATAAAGGCAATCACATAAGAACCGATACTAAACATACAGTCCCAAAACGCACGCCATTCTGGAGACTCTTTCTTAGAGCGGAATTCAATCGATACCGCCCGAATTATAAGTCCTGCAATGAGAATCATCATGATGTTGTAGAAACCCGAACAAATTGTTGCATAAACAGGAGGAAATCCAACAAAGATCCCCCCAAAAATAATGATGAGCCATACCTCATTTCCATCCCAAACTGGACCTATCGCATTGAGCATGAGCCGACGTTCATTATCATTTCTTGCAAAGAGGTGAAGACACCCCACTCCTAAATCAAATCCATCAAGAACGGTATATAAAACAACACTGATGCCAATGATCAAATACCAAATAAAGTGAAAAACTTCTAACATCTTTAGGTTACTCCTACTCCAGATTGATAAGGGTCGGTATAAATCGCATCATCTTCTCCCTTTTCACCTTCCGGACCAACCTTAATTTTCCTGTTAAGGAGGAAAATAAATAGAGAAAAGAGAAAAATATAGATCACAGTAAACATAATCAAAGAGCCAATCACCTGTCCTCGATCAATCGAACGGGAGACGCCCTCAGACGTTCGCATCACATTATAGACAATCCAGGGCTGCCTACCCATCTCAGCAGTAAACCACCCCGCTTCATTGGCTATAAAGGGAAATGCCACAGTGAAAATAAGATAGCGATTCACCCACTTGCTCTTTTCAAGCTTTTTTCTAACCCATAAAATAAAACCAAGAATCGCTCCCACAAACATCCCGATCCACATGTAGATCATCAGATGGTAAACTTGAAAGACCGAATTGATCATGGGCCAATCACTTTTTGAGAAATGATCAAGTCCCATGATAGGAGTTTCAACATTTCTATAAACCAAAAAGCTCAAAAGACCGGGAATTTGAATAGCATGCACCGATTGATTTGCAGTATCGACCCACCCAATCAAATTCATCGCTGTCTTAGGTTTTGTATGAAAAACTCCTTCCATTGCCGCAAACTTTGCCGGCTGATACTTCGCCATTCCACGACCTGAGCTATCGGCAGACACTAGTTGAAGGATTGCCATGACCATTGCTACAATCAGCCCTATCTTCATACTCATCCGAGCAAAGTCGAGATGCCTCTTTTTTAGGAAATAATAAGCGGAAATACTAATGACCATAAAGGCACCAGTAAGCCAACATCCAATCAGAACGTGGGTCAATCGATCGAGGAAGGAAGGATTGAAGATCATCGCCCAAAAATCAGTGAGAACAGCTCGAGCATCATCTCCAGTACCAATAACCTCATATCCAGCCGGAGTTTGCATCCAAGAGTTTGCTGCAACAATCCATGTCGCGCTAAAATGTGCTCCAAAAGAAACACAGATCGTTGCAAAATAATGAAGAGCAGGTTTTACCCGATTCCATCCAAAGAGCATTAAGCCGATAAATCCTGCCTCTAAAAAGAAGGCAAAAACCCCTTCAGCAGCAAGGGCACTACCAAAAACATTTCCAACAAAGCGGGAGTAGAAGGACCAGTTATTCCCGAAAGCAAAGAGCTGAACCAGCCCTGTAGCGACACCAAGAGCAAAGCTCAAAGCAAAAATCTTTGACCAAAAGATCGCTTGCTTTCGATGGCGAGGGTCCTTCGTTTTCATGTAAATCCCCTCCATGATCACAATCATTAAGCTAAGTCCAATGCTTAAGGGAGGAAATAAATAATGAAATCCGGCTGTTAAAGCAAACTGAATCCTAGAAAGGACGATTACATCCATAAAACCACTTCATTTTAAAAGTTACTACCAATCTATTCCTTCTAAAATATATTTGTCAACACCCCTTCATGAAACTTGCAAGCAACTCAAGGAAACCTTACAATAAAGAGATTATGGCGTTCTACTATTCGATCAGTCCCTTCATAGAGATTGTGATCATTGCGATCATGATCAATTACATTTTATCGTTCTTTTGGAACACCCGTTCCATGGATCTGATTTTGGGTCTTCTCGCGTTCCTATTGATTTTTGCTGCTTCCTCGGTTTTTAACTTGCCCGTTCTCCATAAATTGATGCTCGAAATCTCGAGCGTTGCTGTCATTGCCGTATTGATTATCTTTCAACCGGAGCTACGCGTTGCCTTATCAAAACTTAGTTTGAAAGGGAAGAGGTACAAGGAAATTACTGAGTTTGATAAGTTTTTAGACCAATTAGCCTCTTCAATTTACCGTCTAGCCGATAAAAAAATTGGGGCTCTTATTGCCCTTGAGAATGAAGATTCTCTTGATAACTTCGCCTTGAAAGCTGTGCTACTTAATGCTAATTTTTCATCTGAGCTCTTGGAATCTATCTTTGTAACAACAACTCCCCTCCATGATGGCGCAGTTATTATTCATGATCTAAAAATTGTTGCAGCCTCAGTTATTCTCCCTCTTGGTGAAGATAATCCTCAGTTTGGAAGAATGGGGACACGCCACCGTGCTGCACTTGGTGTAAGCCAACTCACCGATTCCCTCCTCATCGTCGTCTCAGAAGAATCGGGAAAAGTATCCATTGCAAGAGATGGAATCATGACTAGAGGGATTAAGGTTGACCGTTTTAAAGGAATTATCCGTAGTGTCTTTAACCCTCCTCTGAAAAAAAACCTGCAGAGTCGATTTAGATTAAGGGAGTGGTTAAGAAAATGAGAACCCTCCTAAAAAATCTATTTATTGGTAATTGGCCCCGAAAATGTCTCTCAATAATTTTAGCGATCATTATCTGGTTTGTTGTTAACAAGTCGCTCACAACAACAAAGACTATTAGCAATGTCCCTGTAAGAATCGAAAATATCCCTCCCGGAAAAACTGTTGAAGGGATCCAATCAAACGGCCTCCTTAATAGAAGGGTAAACCTCACCCTTTCGGGAAATAAAGGTCTTCTTGATGACCTCAACGCCAACGACTTGCAAGTCGTTTTTGATGCAAGTGGTCAAGAAGGTGAGTGGATTGCAACGATCTTGCAAAAAAACCTTCGAACAGATAACTCTGATGTCAATATTTCACAAGGGATTGGCCTCGTAGCGCAGCAGAATTTCATTATCAAACTTACAGAACTTGTATCTGAGAAAATCCCGATTATCATTACACAGCCAATTGGAGAAGCGCCATCCGGATATCAATTTGTTGATATTTGGCCCTACCAACTCTACATCACTGTAAGCGGTCCAGAAGATCTCGTGAAAAACTTAAAGGGTCGTGGCCTCAGGCTAACCTTTAACCTCAATGATATCACTAAAACAAAGCTTGATGAACTTAGAGCCACTTCTACAAAAGATCATTCAGATGTTGTCAGCTTCTTTGTCCCTAATTCTTGGAAACAAATTCCCCTTCCCCTCCTTTCTCAGACACCCATTGAGATCAATGATACCGATGCAAAATTCCTCCGAATCGACTTCCTCCGCTATGAGATGTTAAAATTAAACTCACCTATCCCTGTTTCACTCTACTTTCCTCCGAATAATGCAGGGACAATTAGCCCTTCTAAGGTCAATCTCGTCCCTAATAGCATTGTAGAAAATAGAGGTGGCATTAAGATGATTACTGATACTCTCTATGCAAAAGGGGTAAGTGCCCTCTTCTTAGATGTGATTAAAGATATGCTCGAAATCGCTGTTATTGTTAACCCAAGCAAAGATGGAAAGCTTGAGTGGAGCACACAATTCATCAATCCCAGGGCCTTAGAAGAGCGGTATCTCCGCTTCATTAAATCTGATGCTACAGACGAGGAATTCCGCGACCTTCAACCTCACCTCCGCGACAATTATTTGAGAAATCGTTTCCGAAGTTATATGAACCGTTTCCAACTTTACAAGTCTAATAATAAAGTCTTTGAGCTAACTCCCAAATTGCAAGGAAATTCCATTATAATCATGGAAGCAAAACAAGATGAATCGTAACGCCTGCCCTATTCCCACCCTTAAAGTAAACATCCTCTCCCACCATTTTAAAGCCCGCGGAGGACTCGAGAAATGGGCATATCGGATTGCAGAGGGCTTTACCCGAAAAGGGGCCCATGTCAATATCATCACCTCTGATACCATTACAAAAAGTCCTTTTCACCCTCTCATCCATTTCCATACTCTTCCATTGACCAAGTGGACGAGCTCCCAAAAAATGAACCAATTTGATCGCCTCTCTAAAAAGTGGAATGAAAAAAATGGCGCCGATATTATTTTTGGAATGGATAGGACCCGCCATCAAACGCATTTGCGGACAGGAAATGGGGTCCATGCCGCCTATATGGAGAGACGGCGCACTTATGAAAACTACCCTCCCTATAAAGAATTCCTTAATCCGATCAATAAAACGATTCTTAAAATTGAAAAAGAGGCTTTTGAAAACCCCAATCTCAAAGTCCTCTTCACAAACTCCTATATGGTGAAAGATGAGATCCTTCATTACTACAACGTTCCCTCTGAAAAAATCGAGGTCATCCATAATGGTGTTGAATGGAGAGAAATGGACAAAGATTTCAATTCATGGGCCTTTAAAAAACAAAAGGGGTGCACCGAACTTGGGCTAAACCCCTCACGCTACCATTTTCTTTTTGTCGGTAGTGGCTATGAAAGAAAAGGGCTATCCTCTCTTCTTCGCGCTCTAAAAACACTATCAAATAAAGATTTTCATCTTTCTGTGGTGGGAAAAGATCGAAATATCGAATCTTTTATGAAACTTGCTAAAAGTTTAGCCCTTGAAAATCATGTCAGCTTTTTTGGTCCCTCATCAGACGTCCGTCCCTTCTTCCAAATCGCCGACTCTCTCGTCATCCCCTCTCACTATGACCCCTTTGCAAATGTCACCATTGAAGCCCTAGCAATGGGCCTTTTCACCGTCTCCTCTAAAACTAATGGAGGCCACGAGGTCCTTAAAGAAGAAACGGGAACCATTATCGAAGATCTCTCGAGCGTTAACTCGATTCGAGAATCCCTTAATACTGCGATGATGCACCCCAAAACATGGATCCGCTCTCAAACCATCCGAGACAGTGTAAAACACCTCGATTTCTCAAACCAGCTCTCCTCATATATCGACATATCACTTGAAAACCGATGAACATTTCGTACCTAGCCATCCGCGCTTTCACTTATCCCTTAAGTTTCCTCCCCTTCAAGATGATTCATCTCATGGGGAAAGGGCTGGGAACCCTCGCCTATCACTGTATGACAAAATACCGGAAGCGGACACTCTCAAATCTCTCCCTTGCTGAAAATCTCGAAATTGATAGCCTGAAGAAAACAGCAAAAGCTTCCTTCCAAAACCTTGCTATTACCATACTTGAATACCCCAAATTCTCCCGAATAAAAACTACAAAAAATGTGATCATCTGCGAAAACCCTAATACGGCAAAAAAACTCATCGACAATGGGACAGGGGTTATTTTCTTTTGTGGTCACCAAGCCAATTGGGAGCTCCTCTTTTTAGAGGGGTCCGAGCGGATGCCGGGAGTGGCAATCGGCCGCCCCATAAAAAACCCAGCCCTTTACCGCTGGGTTGTCTCAATGAGGGAAAAGTTTGGGGGGACTATTATCACTCCTAAACAAACAATTAAAGAAGGACTCCGCGCCCTTCGAAAGGGAAGGTTTCTTGGTATCGTTGGAGATCAAGCTCTCCCAGAAAGTCCTTATTCTTTTGATTTTTTTGGGAGACGGGCATGGACAACACCTGCACCGGCTATCCTCTCCTATCGAACAGGGTGCCCCATTATAGTTGCAACCATCAAACGAAAACGGGGGAAATATTATATCCACTATTCCGATCCTATTTGGCCCAATCCAGATGCTACCCTAGAAGAGGAGATCCATCGGATGATGAAAGAATCTCTCCTTATCTTAGAAGATGATATTAGGAAGCGGCCGGGGCAGTGGCTCTGGCAACATAACCGGTGGAAACAAGAAACTCCCGATAATGTCTATTACCAATACCGATGGGACACCATCCTCATTATCCTTCCTAAAGATTTTGACCTCGAGACTCTCCATACCTTTAGAGAGATCTACCCCAAAGCTTTTATGACTATCTTTACTCCCCTTGGAAGCGCTATTCCCCTTACCGATGTCGAAATTCTCTACTATGAAAAAGAGGAAGAACTATTCATCACTGACTACCGCTTTAAGCTCGTCTTTAATTTCTCAGGGAATAAAAGGGTCCGCCGCCACTTTCTTAAACAAAGTGCCTTCAAAGTGCTCGATCTTCACGATCTTCAAAATGGGGTAGCAAAAGAGCACCTTCTCCCCGGCGATGATTTTCCTACCCTCTTAAAAAAAGCGCTCACCCGCCCCAACACCATTTGGAAAAAAGATGCCCCATGACCATTTTTACATTGATGCTCCACTAGAAGAACCTCTCTTTCTAGAAGGGGATGAGTTTCGCCACCTTTCCCGCGTGATGCGAAAAAGGGTTGGTGATGAGATTGAGCTTGTTAATGGATGCCATACCTTCGCCCTTGCCAAAATCGAGACAATCGATAAGTCCTCTGCAAAGCTATCCATTCTCAAGACCGAAGAAAAAAAGCCAGCGCTCCCTCCCCTTGTCCTTGTCCAAGCTCTTCCAAAACTTGCCAACCTCGAGCTCATCATCCAAAAAGGGACAGAGCTAGGAGTCTCTACCTTTTATCTCTACCCTTCTACCCATAGCGAAAAAAAAGAGCTTTCTCAAAATCAAAAAAAACGGCTTAGATTTATCCTAATCGGAGCAATGAAACAGAGTGGCCGCCTAGATCTCCCCGAAATTAAATGGGGATTTCCTGAGCTATCAGGTCATGTCTATTTTGGGGATCTGAGTGAAAAAGCTGAGCCCCTTTCCAAGGTGGGAAAGCATCCAGCTACTCTCATTATTGGCCCAGAAAAGGGGTTCACTGAAGAAGAGATAAAAGAACATAAAACAAAAGGCCAGGGAGTTTCTCTGGGACCCTACACTCTTTGCGTGGAAACTGCTGCTATTGCTGGAATTGCTATCCTTGCAAGCAAATAGTGCATCATAAAGTCTATTACAGAAGTTATCTTTAGACTTTTCCTCACTCTTCTTCTCAAGCATTTTTGCATGATTCCAAATCGGAGCAAATGTGGCAGCTATTAATTTCTCATTGACTGAAAGGGGAATATAAGTGCAACTACTTACATCAACAACCTTAACTTCAGGGTAGTGATGTCTTCTTACATCAAACGTTCTTCCCTCAGCCAAGCGATAAGCAAGAGCCGCACATGAGGTTAGACTCTTTATCTGTTTTTGTGGATCCCTGCACCCAGGAAGTTAGCAGCATTTTTTTTTATGACCTTCCCTTTGAGCGTTTGACATCCCAAAGATTGCTTCTTGTGTGCAAATATGAATTTTGGTGAGAATAACATACCCTTGCTCATCAAAATCGGTCTTTTTCAAAACCTCTTGAAGCTCCTCCGGCAATCTTTCATAGATAATCGATCCATTCCATATTTGCCACTGAGGCCATTTTTCTGACGAGACAATTCCTTGAGCTAGGGCGTTAATTCCTCAAACAACGCGCTCTCCACAATCGGGAATCAAAGGTTTGACCGGTGTTTCAAGCATAATAGGACACAGAAGACTATCAGCTTTTGGTCCAAAAAAATCTGTTGACGGTCTCAAATAATTCACCAATAACCCCTTGATTCGTTGGTTATTATAATAAAAATGTAATTAAATTAAATAATAAATATTATTTTAAGCATTACAAACTTGATTAACCATTTGTTCTTCTGACTCTATTACCCCCTCAAAGATGAGCCCCTTGGAGGGGTCGAGGGTGACGAGTTGATCTTTCTTTAGGATGGTGCAGGCAGCATCGGCTCGGATGAGGACAGGAATTTTGAGGTCATGGGAAAATCCCCTAATAAGTTCCTCAGAGCGGGTGTCGTCTGGATGATTTTGCAAGATGAGTCCGAGGGCCCCTTTAAGGTGAGGCTCATACTCCTCAGAGCAATGAGACATAACGACAAGTTTTTCTTTGAAATTATAGGAAGCTTCGGGATCAAAACTGAGGAGAAACTCTACTTTTCCATGGACCCGTTTTCCTGTTCCTGGACACCCCCTGACAAGGACAGCTCCAATGTTATCGACGACCATCATGTTTGTTGTCCCTGAAATCCCGAAAGGGGTTCCTGAAGTAACAACAATGAGATCTCCATAGCGGACAAGTTTATGGCTGAGAATGTAACAACCTGCCTTTTGAACACCATCTTTTACATTCTTGACCGTTTCCAAAACAGGAACCGTTCCCCAAAAAAAAGCAAGTTGGTGATAGGTTTTTTCATCGGGAGTCACTGCAATGATCGGCATTTCCGGGCGAAACCGTCCCATAAGGCGGGCGGTAAATCCACTTGTTGTTAGAGCAATGAGTGCCTTTCCACGAGCGCTATAAGCAGTTTTAACAGCAGCTAGAGCAACAGATGAGGAAATATCGTGAAAAACATGTTGGGAAGCATCTTTATAGAAAAATTCCTCATAATTAAAATCCTTTTCAGCTTCCAATACCGTGCTTTTCATCATTTTGATAGTTTCTATTGGATACTTTCCAACGGCTGTTTCTCCTGAGAGCATCACTGCTGATGTGCTATCATAAATCGCATTAGCGACATCGGAAACTTCAGCTCGTGTGGGTCGCGGATTGGTAATCATCGATTCTAACATCTGGGTTGCCGTTACCACCGGCTTAAACGATTGATAACTTTTTTTAATCATCACCTTTTGGAACTTCGGCACCTGAGTTACCGGAAGCTCGACCCCTAAATCCCCCCTTGCAATCATGATTCCATCGGCAGCCTGCAAGATGCTATCAAAATTCTTCACTCCCAGGGCACTTTCGATCTTTGCTATAACCAAAACGTGTCCCGCATTATTTTTCTTTAGTAGCTCTTTGATCGTAAAAATATGCTCGGAAGAGCGGATAAAAGAAGCTGCCAAAAGATCGATATTGTTTTTGCAGCCAAATTCGATGTCAGCAATGTCTCTTTCTGTGACAGCCGGAAGATCGAGCTCTACATTGGGAACGTTGACCCCTTTTTGCGACTTGAGAACTCCGGGATTTTGAACTTCAACAACCAGGTGGTCTCCCTTTTTCTCCAGAACCTTTGTCGTAATATACCCATCATCAAAAAGAACCTCACACCCCACCTTGATATTTTTTATGACTACAAAAGGTTCAATCGTAATCTCCCCTTCCTTGGGGTTTTTGGTAATCGTTAGCTTTGATCCTTTTGCTAAAGCAATCGGTGCTGCTAAAACACCTACACGAACCTCAGCCCCCTTGGTATCGAGCATGATCGCTAGAGGGATATCCTTTTCCTTCCGCGCTTTTTTCAAAAAATCGATAGTCTCTTTGTGCTGATCATAGGTCCCATGACTCATATTGATCCGAGCAACATTCATCCCGGCATCGATGAGCTGAACGATCATTTTATAGCTATTCGTTGCCGGGCCTAGAGTACAGATAATTTTTGTCCGCGTTCTCATACTTTCCTCTTATACAGAAACTCTTTTTATCATA
>CBEWFH010000022.1:0-10608 GCA_965555895.1 uncultured Simkaniaceae bacterium | reverse complement strand
CTTCTGCATAGAGAAGGCTTGCTCCCATCCACCTCTGTGCTGTATTTTTTCCCTTGTAGGTGAGTCTAAAGAAGAAGAATCCCCGATTGAAACAAAACCTCACGGTAGAAAGGCAAAAAGCATTTTTAGATATGGGTTTGATGAGCTTCGAGGGGTATTTTTGAACCTGAGGAAAAAAAATTGGATTATTCTCAAAGTGGCTTAAGCTATTAATTGTTAATGAGAAATTTGAGGTTTGTTAAAAAATGTCCTGTGCTAAGATAAACATAAATTGATTAATTGCAATTAGTAATTGTTTTCGTAACCAATTAATAATATTTACTTATACGAATATGTAAGAACTCTAAGGGGAAGTCCCTTCATGCCCATTATCATACCATTTACGAAGGGCATTTAGAGAATTAGTGAGATGCTGACCCACAAGCGCTTGGGCTTCTTTTCGGTCCATATCAGCATAATCTTCCCACCGAATGGGACTGCCAAAAACAACCGCTGTTTTTCCCCATAGTCTAGGGAATTTTTGCCCCCTCCCCCAAGCATTAAACGTTCCATGAATATAGGTTGGAACAATTGCTGATTCAGACTTAGAAAGAAGGAGGCCAATTCCAGGTTTAATTTCGAGAAGTTTGTTATCACTAGAACGTGTCCCCTCGGGAAACATTAAAACTTTATGCCCTTCTTTTAGAAGAGTGTAAATATCTTTCATCACCCGAAGGTTGGTTGCATTTTTCTCAACAGGGTGGGAATTTAGTGCTGTAATCAACTTCCCAAAGTAGGACTTAAAAAGGGATTGACGTGCTAAAAAGTGAACTTCTCCAGGACAGGAAATTGCAACTATTGGCGGATCTAAATAAGAGACATGATTAGGTGCAATAAGTGCACTTCCAGTGGGATAGTGTTCTACGCCATAAACTTTGTGACGGTAAAAAAGTTTAAAAAAGGTCCTTATAAAGACAATAACTGAAGAATAAAAAAATGTAGGCCTTTTCATCCTCTTCTCTCTAAATAGACACTTTTTAACTTCTGAGAGGTCTCTTCAATGGTAAGGTCTGAGGTATCTATAAGAACAGCATCTTCAGCTTGTTTAAGAGGAGCGTGCTCACGGTCAGTATCAGAAGCATCTCTCTCTAGAATCTCTTTTAAAATAACTTCGTAGAAAAAGGTTTGTTCAGGAAATTTCTGCACAAGTTCCCGATACCGCCGTTTTGCACGGATTTCTGCGCGGGCAGTTAAGAAAAACTTCAGGTGAGCATGAGGAAAGACAACCGTTCCCAGATCTCTTCCTTCAAATACGACATCGATTTCTTTTGAAACGTTAGTTTGAATGGGTTTCAAAGCATCTCGTACCATTTTAAGAGCTGCAACCTCTGAAACAATTGCTGTCACCTCTTTAGTACGAATTGCCTTCGTCACATCAGTGTTTCCAACAAAGTAATGCTTCTCTCCTTCTACAGAGCGAATCCGAAATGAAAAGGCCTCTAAAAGCTTTGAAAGAGCCTCTTCATCTTGATATAAAATCTTGAGGTCAAGAATCTGCCAACTAATAGCACGGTAAAGAGCACCAGTATCGAAATAGGTAAAACCAATCTCATCAGCAAGCATTTGTGCAGTTGTTGATTTTCCGGTTCCGGCTGGCCCATCTATCGTAATGATCATTGCTTAAGTCCTTGAGCACATGTATAAAAAGAAGTAAATAACTGGGGTTGTAAATAGAAGAGAATCTAACATATCCAAGATCCCTCCAAGTCCAGGAAGGCGGTTGCTATCTTTAACATCAGCATCACGCTTGAGAAGTGATTCTCCTAAATCACCGACCTGCCCTAAAAATCCTAGAAGGGCACCGAGCCAAATACTCTGAGTAAGGGTTATATGAAAATCATCGACTATTCTCCCTAGAAAATGAAAAAGAAAACTAAAGAGTATTGCTGAAAGAAATCCAACAATTGCCCCGTTGATCGTCTTTCCAGGACTAAGCTCTGGAGCGAGTTTCCGATTTCCAAAAATGCGCCCTCCGAAGTAGGCACCTACGTCAGTAATTTTTGTCACAACAAGTAAATAAACGAGCCATATTCTCCTATCATGTTCCATTTTACAAGGACCAGAAAGGTAGAGAATTTTGAGGATAAGTCCAAGAGGAATAGCAATATAAACTATGCCAAATACACATTTAGCAATCGAATCTATCGATCCAGAGATTTTATCAAAATGATAAAGAAAAATGCAGATCACTCCAAAGAACATCAGCATAAAAGGGAGAAGTGAAAATGTTTGGTTAAACGTCGAAACAAAAAAGCCCAGAATCGTTAAGGTTCCAATAGCTATACAAAGTTCACAAAGCCCTTTCTCAACATTAAGCTTTGACAAACGGCAATATTCCCAAATCCCTAAAGCGCCAATCCCAGCTGCAAAAAGGGCAATCACCCATTTGACAACACCAACGTTAGAGAAAATCAAAACAGAGGCTAAGATAACAAGAGCAATAACGGAAGTGATAAAGCGTTTAGTTAAATCTTGGAATTTCATTTTCTTTAACCTCCATACCTTCTACATCGTTTTTGATAATCAACAACCGCTTCAAGTAAGTCTTTTGGGGAAAAATCGGGCCAGAGAACATCAGTAACATAAATTTCACTATATGAAATTTGCCAAATAAGAAAATTACTCACTCTTTGCTCTCCACTAGGACGAATAAATAGTTCTGGATCAGGCCAGGAGGCTGTATCGAGAAAAGAAGAGATCGTTTTTTCAGTAATCTTATCAAAGTCTAGTTTTCCCTGGTTGCTCGCCTCATTCATCTTGATAAAAGCCCGCCGAATTTCATCCCGCCCCCCATAGTTCAGAGCAAGAACAAGTTCAATGCGATCTCCATTTTTTGTCGCTTGCATCGTCTCCCTAAGAGCCTTTTGCACAGGATCTGGAAGACGAGAAGTTTCCCCAATTGTATTTAAGAGAACTCCCTCTTTCACTAGACCTTCTTTCTTGTTAATTAAATAAGCTTCAAGAAGTTGCATTAACATGTCAACTTCATGTTTAGGGCGATTCCAATTTTCAGTCGAAAATGAGTAGACAGTCATTGTTTTAACGCCAAGTTCAGCTGCTGCTCGAACAATAATATCGAGTTGCTCGGCTCCTTGCCAATGCCCCATTTCTGCAGGAAGCCCCTGTTTTTTTGCCCACCGCCTATTCCCATCCATAATAATAACGATATGCTTTGGAACAAGCTTGGGATCGATTAGAGCAAATTCCTCTTCAGAATAGATCAGCTTTTCTATTGTTTCAGTTGAAGGGCTATTCATTCAAGTCTTAAAGTTTTTTCTCTTTCAGGCCCAAAAGAGACAAGTTCTACTGGGCAATTCAAAAGGGTTTCAATTCGATTGAGAAATATTCTAGCATTTTTTGGGAATTCTTCTACCTTTTTTATCTCTTTTGTTGATTCCTTCCATCCTAATAAGGTTTCATAAACAGGCTGAATTTCCTTCCAATGTCCATGGAATATAGGGGGAGATTTGAAATTTTTATACCCCACACATATTTTTATAAAATCGAGAGCATCAAGAATGTCGATCTTTGTTAACGCTAAGCTTGAAACACCGCTTAATCGAATCGCTTCTTTAAGAAGTGGAATATCTAACCATCCAAGCCTCCGCTTTCTTCCCGTTGAGGTTCCAAATTCCCGTGCCTTATCATGAGGGACGAATCGGGCCACCTCTTCCTCAGTAAACTCCGTTGGAAAGGGACCATTTCCTACACGTGTAGAATAGGCTTTCATCACCCCCAGGGTCCGTCCAATCCGGTGAGGTCCAACTCCTGCACCAATAGCAAGGCCGCCACTTGTCGTTGAGGAGGAAGTGACATATGGATAAGTTCCGAAGCGAACGTCAAGCATAGCTCCCTGAGCCCCTTCAAATAAAAAGTTTTTTCCATTTTTGATCGCTTCATCTAATTCCAATTCAAAAGGAACAATATACTCTTTCAATAACTTCGCATACTCAGAATACTCCTCAAAAATAGTCTCAAAGTCAAGAGGAGGTGCATCATAAAGCTCAAAAACTCGGTTTTTTTCCGCTATAAGAGATGACAACCTTTTTTGAAAAATTTCCCCGTCTATCCACTCTCCAAGTCGGACCCCCGTTCTCGCTACTCCATCTTCATAGCAAGGACCAATCCCCCGCCCCGTTGTCCCGATAGGAGTATCAAACTTTTCTCTAAGCTCATCAAGTCTTGCATGAAAGGGGAGGATAAGGTGAGCATAAGGTGAAATAAATAGTCGCCCCTTTAGATTAATTCCCTCTCTTTCAAGCTGCTCAATTTCAATAATTAAAGATTTAGGATTAACAACTGTTCCCCCACCGATATAGCAACGTATATTGGGATATAAAATCCCCGAAGGAATCATGTGAAAATGGTGTTCTTTCCCGTTTGCAATGACGCTATGCCCTGCATTATGACCTCCTTGCGACCGCACGACCCCATCCATTTCCTTCGCAAGAAGATCAATGATTTTTCCTTTCCCCTCATCTCCCCACTGCAGTCCAACAATAGCAATCGTATTCATTCACATCCCAAAATTTCAAAACATACATACCATATTGGAAGAGAAAAAACAAACTCAAGTTTGCACAATGCTCTGCAACGATTTCACTAGACATAATCCTCTGTGGCGGGTATGATATTTTTTTTTAAATAAAGGATTAGATACCCCATGAAAAAACAGAAACGTTGGCAATTTATTCTTATTGCGGTCGTGGTATTATTAACATTCTACAATATTCTCCCGACTGTTCTATTTTATTCACAACCTCTAAGTGAGCCAATTAATGAAAAACGGGCAACGACTGTTGCACATGGAGCTATAGACCGCGTCAATGGGCTAGAAGACAGCTCTCTTAGCTGGCTAAAATCCTACAATAAGCTACTTGGAACCAAGGTAATCTCGATTACTCTAGATGCCGACAATCCTGAGATCATTCACCTAAGATTCGAAAATAATGAAGATGCAGAACGCCTTAGAAAACATATTCCCCGAGCAGGTTCTCTAATACCCTTTGTTCCAGCGCAACTCTCTCTTATCCCTAATGAAAAAGATCAGGAAGGAACTCTCGTTACAATTCAGAGAAAAATTCCTATCCATTTTGAACCCTCTAAAGTAAACGAATATTTTAATTTCACAGAAAAACGAGATAGCGAAGGAAAGGTTGCTCCACTTTACCACAAAATTATTGGCGACCGCCTCATACAACTCGGTCTTGCGGTTGGTGGAATCAGTGAAAATGCCCAATATTTAGAAACCGCACTTCACCATCAAGGAAACCCCCGTTCCGATGAGTTTCTACAAATCCTAGCGCAAAACATTTTGACTTATAGCAAAGTTTTTGGAGAAAACTCTCCCATTACCAAGCGATATTTTGCCACTTTTACGCAAGGGCCTATGGAAAACAAACGGGCTACAGTCGAACAATTTACCGCTTCTCTCGAACGCTATCGCGATCAGATCAAGCTACAGAGAATTGGCCTCGAAGATTCTGGAACAACTAAGCGGGAAAAAGGGGGGTTTCTAGAGTCTAATGAACAACAACAACTAGATTTTTATCGCGCAAGAGAAGAACGCCTTGCCACTGCCATTGGAATTCTCCGCAGACAAGCACCTGCTTTTAGCAGTAGCGCTGCTCCATGGACATATACAAAACTAAAGCAAGACCTTTCCCTTTCTAGTAATAAAGATGAAGCAGTTCAAACCCTTCTTGCTGGAGGACGAAGTCCCCTGATCAAATCAATCAATATCGACTGGAGCAATGAAAAAATCTCCCTAGAGCTTCATCAGGACATCCTTAATTATAAGAAGGAAATCGAGAGATCAAAGTCATATTTAAACGATCAACTCGATCAACTTATCTATAATGAAATAGCGCGAATAGCTCGAGAAACAGGAGAAAAACTCACTCCTTATCAAAATACCTTTGCCATCGAACTCAACCATTTGACAGATAGTAATAGCCTTCTTGTGATGGATCTTGGTGCAATTGCAAAAACTCAGGGAGAAGAACTCCTTCACCTGATTCGGACTCAGTGGGACCCAAACCATCCAGATTTAAAGAGAAGTTCTTTTCCGATCTATGATTATCAAACATTTAACAAACTCCCAGCCCACGAGCAAAAGATTGGCCTCATAGTTTTTGCTCCTGCAGAATTTGAATCAGAACCCCCAGCTGGATTTAGAAACAATTCGGTCTATATCATTGCCAAAGGTATGCAGGAAATTTTAGCGAAGCTCAGTGAAAATCCTGATTCCCCACAAGCAAAAGCTTTTATTCAAGACTTTGGTCACCTTCGAGTTCTTTTGCAAAATAATGGGTTCAGTGGATATCCCGGCACAACCTATCCTTTAAGTGGAAATTATGCCAAAGACTTTATCTTTGAAGCAGAAGACTTCTATAGCAACATCCTTAGTGCCACACGTGAAGACTTTACCGTCCATGGAACACGTAAATTCGCAACCCTTGAATTCACCAATGTTGAACAGCGGATTTTAGCTTTAAATCGGATTGAGACGAAGGAGCATGAAGACCTCTTAAAGTGGCGCGACGAATATCAAGGAGCTCAAGTAAAAGAAGAACTCCATGCAAAGTATGATATTCCCGCTCCAACTCAAAATCCCCTATGGAGCAACTTAGCATTGAGCGCACGGAAATACTTCCGAGGTGATGAACGAAAAATTCTCCACTGGGGTCTTGACCTTTCTGGAGGAAAGACGGTTCAGATTCAACTACGCGACTCCAATAATAAAGTTGTGACAAATGACGCAGATATTAAACAAGGAATCGATGAACTTTATAACCGCGTTAATAAAATGGGAGTCTCGGAGGTATCGATCAGACAAGAAGGGTTTAATATTACTTTAGATTTCCCAAGTGCTCAGGGACTATCAGCGTCTGATCTTGTCAAAGCTTCATCGATGTATTTCCACATTGTGAACGAAAAATTCTCACCGAATAATGTAGATCTTGCCCCTGTCATCCATCAGTTCCTCCAGGACATCTGGAACGAAGCAGTTGTCACTAATCGGAAAGATGTTGAAAGTATCAACCAAATTGCTTGGAAGCACCTATATGGTGACATTTTGGATACCGAAATGGCACAACCAGTTAGTGAAGCGGCAAAAACACTCTATAACCAAGGTTTGAGACTCGCTGGTGATACTAATGTAGCAACCAATAGTACCTTCAACGATTCGATTTCTAAGCTCGCTATTTTTCGAGGTAACAATTATGCCGACTGGCATGGGCAAACCCACCCACTATTAGTAGTCATGAAAAATTATGCCTTAGAAGGAGCTAATCTTACCGATGTCCATGCTTCTTATGACTCATCAAGAGGAAACTTCCTTGCCTTCAATGTTAAAGGAACTCAAGTTCTTTCTGATGGTCAAAAAATCAGCCCGAGAAACGATCTTTATAACTGGACAGCCCCCTTTTCAAAAGAAAAAGTCCAAGGAACACCCTTAGATAAATTCTCGGGAGGCGAGGGGTGGCGAATGGCTGTCATCCTCAATGGATCGATTGTAAACACTGCAACAGTTACCTCTCCACTCAGAGATAACGTCTCAATTTCAGGTAGTTTTACACAACGGGAAGCAAATCGTTTAGAGTCCGATTTAAAAGCTGGCTCACTTAGTTTTGCCCCTCATATTTTGTCTGAAAAAAATGTGAGTCCTGAACTTGGAATCAAAGATAGAACAATGGGGATTCTAGCTATGATTGTCGCCCTTGTTCTTGTCATCCTCGTCATGGTAAGCTACTACCGATTTGCCGGTATGATTGCATCAATAGCAGTCCTCGTTAACTTACTTATCATTTGGGCAACTTTGGTTAATATTTCCGCTACGGTCACTTTAGCTGGAATAGCAGGAGTGATATTGACTGTAGGAATGGCTGTAGATGCTAACGTTCTTGTCTTTGAAAGGATCCGTGAGGAATTTGCTGTTTCTGGTCGAATTGCTACCTCTGTCCATGCGGGATACCGAAAAGCTTTCTCTGCAATTATCGACTCGAATATTACAACGATTATTGCCGCCCTGATCCTCCTCCAATTTGACTCGGGACCGATCAAAGGCTTTGCTGTCACTCTCATTATTGGTATTGTCTCTTCGATGTTTACTGCCCTCTTTATGACACGCTACTTCTTTGCAGGATGGGTACAAAATCCGAAGAATAAAGTCCTCAATATGGCTAACCTTATCAAAAAGACCCACTTCAATTTCTTAAAATATGGAAAGATGAGTCTTTATGGTTCAATTGCAGTTATTCTTGTCGGCGGATTCCTTCTTGTTTCAGAGAGAAGCTCCATGCTTGGGATGGATTTCACCGGTGGCTATTCAGTCTCTCTGGAAGTAAAACCGAAGGATGACGATAACTACCGCTCACAAATAGAAAAGGCTTTAATTGCTGCAGGTGCAACTGCTCAAGACCTTCAAGTGCGTGCTCTATCTCCAGCAAATAATATAAAAATTCTTCTTGGAAGAAGCCTTGATCAAATGGGACGCCCTTTTGCAAATATGCCCCTTGAAACAGACATGAAAGATATCGCGTACCAGTATCAGAATAACCCGAGACTTGTTTGGATTGTTAATACCCTTGAAGCTGGGGGGGTGGAATTAACACCTCAATCTCTCAAAACACTCGATAGTCACTGGACAAGTATTAGTGGACAGATGTCAAATACAATGCGCAATAATGCTATTATTGGACTCGCGATTGCTCTGCTCTGCATCCTCGTCTACATCACCATCCGATTCGAGTTTAAATATGCAATTAGTGCAACGCTCGGACTAGCAATTGATGTAGGGATTACCATTGCATTTATGTGCATTCTCCATGCTCTCGGAACGCCGATTCAAATAGACCTCAATACGATCGCAGCAATCATGACTATCATTGGTTACTCTCTCAATGATACGATTATTATTTTCGATCGAATTCGTGAAGATCTAAAACATATGAGAAAAGACTCCTTTAGAGATGTGGTAAACCACGCCCTCAATGTAACCCTTAGCAGGACTGTGATAACTTCTGGAACAACATTGGTTGTCCTTCTAGCTCTCCTCTTTATGGGAGGAAGTGCGATTTTTGGTCTTTCACTTGTCATGGTGATTGGTGTTGTATTTGGAACATTCTCCTCTCTTTATGTTGCTTCTCCTCTTCTCCTCTTCTTCCATAGTAAGGAAAAAGCAAAGGCTGAAAAAGTCGCATTACATGAAAATTAACGTAGCAATGGCTCGTTAATCGTGCTAAAGTTTAAATAATAAAAATGAAGAGAATTTCCACTTGAAAGAGGTCGAAGAAGAGACGCGTAACCTTTTATGGGTTTATCCAGATCATAAGGCTGAATGGTGCGACTCCATTATTAAAGAGTTCAATATCCATCCGGTTACAGCGCAGGTCCTCGTTTCACGAGGATTTTCAACATTTGAAGAAATCTATAATTACCTCTATGCAAAGCTTCCAAATCTCCATTCTCCAGATCTTATGTCTGAAATGAGTGTTGCTGTAGATCGTATTATTCATGCTCTTAAAAAAAATGAACCGATCCTCATTTATGGGGACAATGATGTTGATGGCATTACTGGAACCACCCTTCTTGTAGAATTTATCCGCCTTATTGGAGGCAATGCCTACTATTATGTTCCTCATCGAACCTCTGCAAATCCTTCAGCGATTACCAATGCACTCGAATATGCCATTGAAAAAAATTGTGCCCTTCTTATTACAGTCGATTGTGGAATCACTGCTGCAAAAGAAATCGAAGAAGTGGTTAAAAATAATATCGATGTAATCATCTCTGATCACCATGAACCAACAGATAAAATCCCCCATTGTATTGCTACTTTAAATCCTAAACTGATTAATAGCACCTATCCTAACCGTGAACTAACAGGAGTAGGTGTCGCTTTTAAACTTGCCCATGGGCTAACAAACGAACTGGTCTCTACTGGGAAAATTAGAGCAATCGATATCGATTTAAAAAGATTCTTAGATTTAGTCGCCCTCGGAACGATTGCCGACATGGGAGCTCTGCAAGGAGAGAATCGTGTCCTTGTCCGTTATGGCTTGAGGCAGTTTGCAAAAACAAAACGAATCGGCCTCCTAAAACTCATGGATATTTGCGATGTAAAAGCACAAGAAATCAATACTGCAGATATCGCCTCAAAAATTTCTCCTCGCCTGAATAGCTTAGGAAGAATTGCCGACCCCCTAAAAGGGGTAGAACTAATGCTCATGCATGATTCTGTTGGCGCCACGCATTTAGCTCAAGAGCTCGATGATAATAATAGCAAACGGCAACAGATTGAGAGGCGAGATTCTGAAGATGTAGAAACCTATATCAGAAATCATCCCCAGATTCTTCAGCAAAAAGCGATCGTCCTCCACTCCGATAAATGGCACCCTGGAATCATCCCCATTATCTCTGCACGCCTTTCCAAACAGTATAATCGCCCAACTCTTATTATTGCTGTCGAAAGGGGGATAGGAAAAGGATCTATTCGAACTATCCCCGAGTATCCTGTCTTAACAGGACTTCGTAAGCATAGCGACCTCCTCATCAATTTTGGAG
>CBEWFH010000021.1:0-10673 GCA_965555895.1 uncultured Simkaniaceae bacterium | reverse complement strand
TGGCACGTTTGTCACCGAAGATGAAACTACACCCACAACTCTTACATTTATAGCGCTTTAAGTTTTAAAGACCTTCTCCGAATTACCTTTGCTATTAACCTGAGTTTTGAATTGATATCAAATTTTGACTATAAAATCGCCCTACCTTGAGTATAAAAAAAGGTCAGGATACTTTCGTATTCTAACCTTCGTATGAGGCTTGATGGGCTCGAACCATCGACCCTCTCCTTAAAAGGGAGATGCTCTACCAACTGAGCTAAAGCCTCGCAATGACCCCAAGGGGATTCGAACCCCTGTTGCCAGGATGAAAACCTGGTGTCCTAGACCTGACTAGACGATGGGGCCAAAGATAATAAGATCACTATTTTACAATGGGATCCTAAAATTTGCAAGTCAAACTTCTAGGATATCTTCCTCTTTTGCAGAGAAAAGTTCGTCCACATGTTTACAAAATTTATCGGTAAGTTCCTGGATGAGTTTTTCATTTTTCTTTTGCTCATCTTCAGAGATCTCACCATCTCCTTTTTGCTTCTTAATCAAGTCGTTAGACTTCCGTCTAACATCGCGGATGGTAACCTTCGACTTTTCCCCTTTCTCGCGAGCATCTTTGACGATTTCCTTTCGGCGTTCCTCACTCATCGGAGGAATAGGGACACGTACTACGTTCCCATCAACAATAGGCATCACGTTCAAATTTGCCTTTTCAATCCCTTTAGCAATCGAGTTTGCAGTGCTAGGATCAAAGGGGGTAACAACAAGTTGCTTTCCGTCAGAGACTGCTACGGTTGCAACATCGCGTATCCGCATTACAGCTCCATAGACTTCTAATGTGACATTATCAAGCATGTTAGAGCTCGGACGATTTGTCCGCATACTCTTGAGCTCATCTTTATAGTGCTCTAGAGCCTTTTCCATATTTTGTTTACATTCGTCCATAGTACTCATGGGTTCCTTCTAGCCTTTGGTAACAAGTGTTCCACCCTTTTTTTCAGTGACAGCTCTTAAGAACGCCCCCTTTTCAAAAAGGTTGAATACGTGGATGGGGATTCCACTTTCCCGACAAAGGGCAATGGCAGTCCCATCCATGATATTGAGGTTCTTTGTAAGAACATCGGAATAAGTGAGGTGATCCCTTTTAATCGCATCTGAATGTTTCTTAGGATCTTTATCGTAGATCCCATCGACTTTAGTCGCCTTAAGAAGGACCTCTGCTTCAATTTCACTAGCACGCATAGCAGCAGTTGTATCTGTGGTAAAGTAGGGATTCCCAGTTCCCCCAACAAAAACCACAATGTGTCCCTTATCAAGTGAGTGAAGAGCATGATTCCAATTATAGGGTTCAACAATCCCATCAAAGTTTAGGGCACTCATCACTCGCGTGGTGCACCCTTTTTCTGAAAGAACTTGCCCAAGAATTAAACCATTGATTGTTGTTGCAAGCATCCCCACATGGTCAGCAGGGGTACGGGCAAATCCAAATTGCTCTGCCATATTGCCACGGAAGATATTTCCCCCACCAACAACAACACCAATTTGAATGCCAAGCTGATACACCTCACAAATTGCATCTGCAATTTGATTGCAGGCAATGTGGTCAATAACCCCGGGATTTTCACCCTTAAGAGCTTCACCCGAGAGTTTTAATAAGACTCTTTTATAAGGAGACTTTGCCAAATTACTCACCAATTTGCCAGCGAGCAAAGTCAATGACTTCGAGCGTCTTGCCAGCTTTTTTCCCTTCATCTGCAACATAGGTTGCAACAGTCTTTGAAGGTTCCTTTACAAATTTCTGATTCACCAAACAGGATTTCTCATAAAAAGCATTGAGCTTACCCTTAACAATCTTTTCCATAATTTCAGGAGGCTTGTTTTGAATTTGACTCCGCGCAATTTCTTCCTCTTTAGCAAGAAGATCAGCTGGAACATTTTCAGCCTTTAAGAAGTCTGGCGCTTCTGCCGCCACATGCATTGCTATATCGCGTGCTAAGGCATCTTGATCGCTTGCCCCTTTAATCTCAACGAGACAAACAATCTTCCCACCCATATGAGAATAAATACCAATAGAGCACTCTCCGGTTTTTTTAAACTCTTGAATGCGCCTTACTTGAATATTTTCACCTAATGTCTGGACGATATCAGCGCGGTACTCATCGATGGTTAAAGCATTGTTCTTGCTATATTTTTGCTGCAAAAAGTCTTCAACTGACTTAGGAGAAGTCGCAGCAACTTCGTCGCAAATGTTTTTGAGGAACTCTTTGAAACGGTCGTTTTGAATCACAAAGTCGGTCTCAGCGTTGACTTCAACTAAGTAGGCTGCAGAGTCGCTTTCAGCAACACCGACAACCCCTTCATTGGTTTCTCGGCCACCTTTTTTTACAGCTGACGTCATCCCCTTCTTACGAAGGATATGGATCGCTTCTTCGATATCGCCACCAGCCTCTGTTAGAGCCTCTTTACATTTGCTCATTCCAACACCCGTCCGTTTTCTTAGGTCCATGACCATTTGAGCTGTAATCGTCATTCCTTCTCCCCCTCTTTAGACTCTTCTTCAACTTTCTCTCCATTTTCTGGAAGAGCGTCTTCTTTTCCAATCGCGATGCTAAGTTCACTTTTTTTATCGATGACAGCATCAGAAATTGCCTGAATAATCAATTTAATACTTTTAAGAGCATCATCATTGCATGCAATCACATAATCAATGGGGTCGGGATCGCAGTTTGTGTCAACAAGAGCCATTACTGGAATGCCCAGTTTGTTTGCTTCTGCAACAGCAATATGTTCCTTATTAGGATCGACAACAACGAGAAGCCCTGGAGGCTTTCTCATCGCTCGGATTCCCGAAAGGTTCCGATTAAGCTTTATCTGATCCTTGGTCAGAAGGGTCATCTCTTTCTTCGTAAATCCTTCACCACCCGTAGCGATTTGCTTTTCGATCCGCTCTAAGGTTTTCACAGATTTTCTAATTGTGGGGAGATTGGTAAGCAAACCGCCGAGCCAACGTTCTGCGACATAAAACTCGCCGCAACGCTCAGCACACCCTTTAATGGCATCCTTCGCTTGCTTCTTAGTTCCTACAAAGAGGATGCTCCTATGTTTCGCAACAACATCAAAGGTTACATCAAGTGCAAGTCGGATTTGTTGCATAGTTTTTGCTAGGTCGATGATGTAGATCCCACTCCGCTCTTCAAAAATGAAGCGCTTCATCTTGGGGTTCCATCGTTGCCTCTGGTGGCCAAAATGGGCCCCAGCTTCGAGTAGATCCTTAATGGATACAGTGATCAATGCTTTGTTTTTTGCCAAGCCTTGTCCCTTTTGTTTGACGACGGCATCCTTACTTTTCCACTCAATCCCAACAATTGTTGGGACCTAGCTCCGTAAGGATTTCGGTCTTGGTTTTCGTTAGAAAAGCGCCTGGTCAGAATCGAACTGACGCCACTAGCTTGGAAGGCTAATATTCTACCATTGAACTACAGGCGCACATAAATACAATAACCCGCCACTTTTACCTCATCTCATCAATTTTTTCCAAGTAAATTTCTAGATTTCACTCAAATTAAAATTATTACTTATCTTGCAAGGAAGTGCTTTTTTATTCTCAATCCTGTATAATAGGTACCAGTAAAACAATGAGATTAGAGAGAGCCGTTATGAAAAAACTTTTACTTGTTCCATTCCTAGCAGTCACCCTAGCCCTTCCCCTCGTTGGAGGTGAAGAAGCAGCACAAACAGAGCCAGCTAAAGTTGAACAAAGTGCCTCTCCGCAGCAAAAACTCATCGATGAGATTCTTTCAGATTACCGGGCAGGAAAGTATAATACTTTTTTGAAAAAGGCCGATTCTGATTACCAGGAAGCTGAAAATAAGTGGAAAAATAACGACCTTCTAGAGCAACGGAAGAAACTCTCAACCGTGGTTCATGACTATGGGATCGATAAAACCGACGCTTTTAAGACTCAAATCGCCACTCTCCATGAAAATCAAGACCGAGAACTCGTCGAAATTTGCCTAAGCAACCCCAATAAAAAAATCAGCCATGAAGTCCGCGATATGATCTTTTTCTCCCCTAGTAAACAGGAAGTTGAGAGTATCGAATTTATCCACGGCCTAAGCCTTAAGTTTAAAGGCGATGGGACAACCCCCATCGAAAACAAGCTCATTAATATCGATACTGAGTTCTGGCTCAAGGGGCTTTCCCTTGAAATCGCCAAGACTCAAAACAAGGTGAACGATGAGACCTTTCAAAAGCAATACCTTATCCTCCAGCTAGAGAAGGTAAAACAGATGGAAGAGGCCTGCCAAGGAGACCTCGTCGACGTAAAGATCAAATCTTATGTCGAAACCGCCTCATCTGTCCTTCCTAAAGTCTACGCCTCAGCCTCCACCCGAAAACACCTCGCCGCTCTCGGCAAGGGGAAAATTGCCCCTCAAAGCGCCATAGAGCAAGAAATGCAAGTGGTAATGGCCAAATATCTTCAAAAAGAAGAGACCCTGACCGAAAAGCACTTCCCTTCAAACTAAATTTTACGATCCTTCTTCAGCTCAGATCAAATGTGTCTGTGTTTAAAATATTTATTATATTATTTTAATGCTAAAAAATCTTTGATTTAATTTTATTGTTAAATAATATCATTTTTATTATAACTATTACGCAAAAGAAAAGGATGTAACAATTATGGGAATAATATCAAGTATACTTTTTAGACGGAATGTAGAAGTTGAAGCCACAGGAACAATTATTAATCAGGCCACAGAAAAAGCATTGATTGGAAAGGTTAATGATTTTTTCACAGGTAATGTTAATTATCTGATCATCGCTTGTCTTGTCTATTTTACCCTCTGTGCAGGGTTCACTAGAATGAAAAACAAGCACATGGCAGTTCTAGTTCCTACAGCAGCAGTTTGGACCGTTCTTCAAGCGAAAGCACTCATCGGGATGATGGCAGCCGGAACAGCTATTCTTGCCCTTGCAAAAGCCTATTTCGCTTTTCAAGGAACAAGCGCAGCTGAAGATGTTAGAGATTCTGCTCAGGGCCTTGTTTCTGGAGGAATAGCTTCAGTTGTTCAGGCAGTCAAAGGAAGTTCTACAGGATTGAGTTCTGAAGCGACCCAATTGGTCCAAGATCACATTCCTTCTTCTCGAGAATCAACAGGAACGCGGTCTCCAAGTTTACAAGAAAGGGCTCAAGAACTCCTACCCACTCAAACCTCTACTAAAGAAACAGCAAAATTATTTGAAAGAACTAATGCAGAACAAATCGTTCCACCAACTTCTACTCTAGTAAAGAGTCCAGTAGATCTAGATGAGGATTTATATAGTTTATATCAAGAATCTTTCTCAGAAATACCTCAATCGACAGCTCCTATATCTTGGGACAACCTTGCTGATGAGTTTTTAGCTGAGTATGAAACACCTCAACTTGGATCAACCACTAATATGGTAAAGGAATTTGAGAGTTTTCAAGCACCACAACTACCTCAGATGACAGCTGTTTTTGATGAGGCTTGGGACGAAGTGGGACAACCAGAAGCTTTGGATCAACTCAAAGGAGTTAAGCAAGGGCTTCTAGATATATTGCCAAAAGAACAATTCAACGCATATGAACAAATTTGCAAAGGGGCAAAAATAAAGTTTCCTAATGCGAACCCAGGGGATAACCTCGTACAAGAGTTCTTAGCAGAGCAATGTAAGAGCAAAGGGCTTCCATGGAATAAAATTGGTAAAGCTGCCGGTGGCGTTTTAGTAACTGCACTTGCTGCTTGGGGAGCTTATAAGGTGTGGGAAGATCTAAACGCACCAGAAGAAGATGACATGCACACCATGGAAGTAAAAGAGACTAAAACACCAGAAGCTCAAGAAGATTCAACCGAGTCTGGAGTTATTGGGTGGTTCGGGAGTGTTTTAACTGCATTGATTCCTGAAGACGATGGCTATTATTCAGGGGGTAACGACTACCAACTGTTTGGTGCCACAATATAATTATACTTTAAATTCACCTTTCTTAAACCCAAGGAGATTTTCTCCTTGGGTTTTTCTTTTGCCTTCACGTAGTGGTTTTTGCTATCTTTTAAAAGCATGACAAGTAGCCGAGATATTCCCCACAAAGCCAACAATGTCCTCCATTTGATCATGATTGCCTTTTTGATGATTGCCCTCCGCGTTTGGTATTTGGGAGCGGTTAAGCATGATGAGTATTTAGAGAAGGCTTTGAAGCCTCAGCGGAGAAGTGTTGTTGAAGCGGCTGCGCGCGGTACGATTCGGGACCGCTTTAATATCCCCTTAGCGATCAATAAGGTGCAGTACAATGCAGCGGTCTGTTTTGATCGAATTAGGGAGGTCCCTGTGGTGAGCTGGGAAAAGGGAGAGGATGGTAAAAAGGTCCGCGTTTACGAGCGGCGCTGCTATGTTGAAAAGCTAGCAAAGATGCTTGGCAATGCCCTGAAGATGGATCCTATGTCGATCGAAGATCTCATCTATAGCGAGGCTTCAATCTTTCCTAATACCCCTTTCATCCTTAAGGAAGATATTTCAGAAGAGCTCTATTACCGCCTCCGTTTGATGGAAAAGGATTGGACAGGACTAATGGTCCAGAGAGGAGCGAAACGGTACTACCCTCAAGGAAAGGTAGCCTCCGATATCGTGGGTTACATGGGGGCGATTAATCAAAGGCAATATTTAGCGATTGCTGAAGAGATTAAGAAACTCACCCTTTTTCTAGAGCAGAGGGAGGAAGGGCTTCCAGTGCCGCTCCCGAAGGGATTTTATAGTAGCCGCGATGTAGAGATGCGGCTGAGAGAACTTCGAGAGAAGACTTATACGATCCATGCCCATGTGGGAAAGGCGGGGGTGGAGGGAAAGTTTGACGAGACTCTTCGGGGGATGTATGGAAAGCATCAGGTAGAGATCGGTGCAAAGGATCGTTTTATCCGAAACCTTCCCGGGGGAAAGGGTGCTGAATCGGGAGATCGCATTTTACTGACGATTTCTTCGGAGCTTCAAGCTTATGCTGAAGAGCTTTTGATATTGAATGAACAGGACCGGGAGCGCCACTTTTCTAATGCAGGAAAAAGGCATCATACGATCCGCTCTCCATGGATTAAGGGGGGAGCTATTGTTGCAATGATCCCTGAAACGGGTGAAATTGTTGCGATGGCTTCTTATCCTCGCTTCGATTCAAATGATTTTATCTTAACCGATAGAGATCGAGAGAATAAAATTGGAGAAATTCAAAAGTGGCTTGAAAGCGAGCGCCATATAGGGGCGATTTGGGATGGATTTTCTCCCATGGAAAGAGAGCTTCTAACCTATTCTGAAAAGGAAATTCTCTCTTGGGATACCTATCTCGATCAGGTGGTTTCACTCAACTGCCAGGTGAGAAAAAGTCTTCGGAAAATTTCATCTATTTATCAAGCGGTTCACCTACAACATGTGATGGGGGCTCTCCATAAAGTTCTCGAAAATGAGAATATGTCTGAAACGATTGAGGCCCTTTATCCAGAAATAAAAGGGGAGGGAAGTGATCTTCACCTTGTCAAAGAAATAAGAAAAGAGATCGACCCGATTTTATCACCTACCAAGTCAAACAAGGATAAACTTCTTTTCCTTGATCTCCTTCGCCTTCTTGCTCCAGGAGACTATTTTTCTAAAGAAATCCTTGAAGAGACGGGGAAATTATCTCCTACCAAATATAGGGAACTTAACCAAGCTTTCGTTAGGGTAAAAGGAGAGATAAAAGAGCGCGTTAAAACTCTTTATCATGAGAAAGTTTTTCCCATTTGGAGAAAGAAAAACTTTAAGGCTTATCTCAAGGAAAAAAGGGAGGAAGAAAAAGAGCGGAAAACATACGCCCATCCTTACACCGATTATTTAGAGGAGAGCGAAAAGAAACTCTTTGCTGAGTTTTGGAAGAAACATGAATGGAAGTTTTTTAACGCTTTTATTTATGGAAGGGTTGCTTCGAACATCGAACTTAAACCTTTTTTATTTCACCTCATTCTTAAAAGTAGTGAGGTGGAGGGAAAGGTTCTCGATGCTTTAAACCTCATCCGCACCCGAAATGTTTCTTTAAGTCTTTTAGGAACCATGCGCTCTTTTGATGAGCTTGATGCTCCCCTTTGGGGTTACTACTTTTCTCTTAGAAAAAAAACCCTTCAAGGGCTTGCCGGAGCTTTTTATCCCCGTAATGGCTATGGCTATGGAAAGTCTTACGCTTATGGAAGATCAACCCCTATTGGTTCTCTCTTCAAAGTAGTGACCGGTTATGAAGCGCTCATGCAAAAGTATCTTTACCACAAAGATCACAATCTTCCTCTCCATGATCTTTCCCCTCTTGAAATTATTGATGAAATCAACCCCAAAATTGTGACAGAAAGTGGGATTGTTTTGGGACGTTATTTAGATGGATCATTCATTACCCGTCACCATAAAGGGGGGCGGATGCCACGAAGCCACGCCTCACTAGGAAAAGTTGATTTCCGGACAGCAATAGAGAGGTCGAGTAATATTTATTTCTCTCTTTTAGCGGGTGAGGTGATCAACCATCCGGCAGAACTTCAAAAAACAACTGAGAGATTTGGATTTGGGAAACCAACGGGAATCGATCTATATGGAGAAACTGGGGGATATGTTCCTGATGACCTTCGCGATAATCGGACGGGATTATATGCCTTTGCCATTGGTCAACACTCCCTTGTTGTTACCCCTTTGCAATCAACCTCGATGCTTGCAACTATTGGAAACGGAGGGATGGTCCTTAAGCCTCAAATTATTAAGATGCAAGCCAATGCCAAAAGGGTGATAGAAACAGAGTGCACTGTAAAGCAGACCATCGAGATGCCAAATAGGGTCCGAACAGAGCTTGTTGAAGGGATGCGGCGTGTTGTGATGGGTGAAAAGGGACCGGTCCAGCCCTACCGCATCCGCGGTCTTTATGAACATCCAAAATGGATCCCCGAATACAAGGCTATTCAAAACCAATTTATTGGAAAAACCTCAACTGCTGAATTTATCTACCGCCCCTTCCTTGATCGAGAAACTCCCCCCCTTATGTGTAAAGATATTTGGTTTGGTGCCCTCTCCTTTAAAGAAGAGGATGATTACCGAGTCGATATGCCCGATCTTTCTGTCATCGTTTATTTAAAATTTGGAGATTATGGAAAAGAAGCTGCCCCCCTTGCTGCTCAGATCATAAAGAAGTGGAGAGAAATCACTGCTAGAAATTATAATGAATCGCAATGAAAACAAAGTCCCTTTATTTTTTTACCGCTCTCCTTATTGTAATCTTTCCTTTTGTAAACTTTTTTTATAAAGTCTTTCGGGGCATCTCTATTTTCTTTGTTCACTACTTTGAAAAGCATGGTTCTTTTACTTTAAATATCCCTCCCCTCTTTCAAAAATATATTCATTTTTACCTCACCGACTATTGGATTGTTGGGCTTATGATCGGGGCTTTTCTCCTGAAAGAAACCCGTTTTAAAGAGCTCTTTTTCAACCGCCACTCCCGCTACCTTACCCTCTATATTGGGGTTGCCCTTTTTTCGATTGTTTTTTCCATTTTCTCCAACTATTTTTTCCAATATACGACATTGATCAACCTAACCATTGCTTTTATCTCCTTCCACCTGGTCTATCTCCTTTTTTCAAAACGGAGCGATCTTATTAAACCCATCCTTTGGGCTTTTTTGGTAGTTGCTATGATTGAATGTTTAATAGGGGTGGGACAGTTTCTTTTCCAGGAAAGTTTGGGGCTCCGGTTCCTTTCCGAACCGCAGATCACCCCTTACATGCACAACATTCCAATCTACCCCCTCACTGAGGGAAATCGGGCCCTTTTCGACCTCCTCCCTTGGATCCCAGAGGGACATACCAATATCCTCCGCGCACTAGGGACCTTTGATCATCCCAATATTTTGGGGGCCTACTTAAGTATTGCTCTCTTTGTATCCTACTTTCTCTTCATCACTTCTGAAAAAAGATGGCAAAAAACCGCTTTACTTGTTTCTATTCCCTTATTAATCATTACATTAGGATTAACTTTTTCAAGAGGTCCTGTCTTTGCATGGATCCTTGGAACGATTGCTTTTTTCACTATTGGATTTATTAAACGGAAAATGTTCTCTGAAAAAGAAAGGAAAGGCTTTTATCTTCTGACTCTACTGATAAGTGTTGGGTTTCTTTTAACTACGACCCTCCTCTTCCAGCAACTTGTGGCTAGAGGAGGATTTGTTAATTACAATGCAATTGCTGATAATTCTGATAGTGGCCGTCTCCTTTATTACCGTCTGGCAATAATGATGTTTCTCTCCCATCCGATTTTAGGAATTGGATTTAACGGTTTTTCTCTCTTTCCCTATGAGCTCTTAAACCCCACACTTATAGGGGTAAATCCTACTGGAGCTTTTGCCCATAATATCTATCTCCAAATTGCATCAGAAACGGGGATTATAGGACTAATCTTAGTATTCCTCTTTATCTCCTCAATGGTTTCCCACTTAAGAAATCAAGAGATGACCCCTTTAAAATTAGCCCTAGGTTCGGTCCTTTTTACCTTTTTACTCCTTGGAGTGGTCGATCATTTCCTCTGGACTTATACTTCAGGACGCCTGATGTTTTTCCTTTTCAGCGCCCTCTTTGCAGCTGTACCGCCACCAATTAATGCAACACAAAATTGCGTTTAA
>CBEWFH010000020.1:0-10952 GCA_965555895.1 uncultured Simkaniaceae bacterium | reverse complement strand
ATCATATACTCTTTCCTATGGAAAAACAATCTATCTACTTAAAAAATGTTCGTGTCCATAATCTAAAAGGGATCAACCTAAAACTTGATCCTGGAACTTTTATTGTCTTTACCGGTGTCTCTGGCTCCGGAAAGTCTTCCCTTGCCTTCGATACGATTTATGTGGAAGGGCAGCGCCGCTATATTGAATCGCTTTCGAATTATGCGCGGCGGTACATGGGAAATCTTACAAAACCCGATGCCGATTTAATTGAGGGAATTTCCCCAACGATTGCGATTGAGCAGAAGACTGCGGGGCGGAATCCCCGCTCGAGCGTTGGAACAATTACGGGGGTCTATGATTATTTACGGGTCCTTTACGCGCGGGTAGGAGCACCCCATTGTCCTATCAGTGGAGAGCGGGTGGAACCTCAAAGTATCGAGCGGATCCTTTCAACAATTCAAAATTTTGAAGAAAAATCGCAGCTAATCTTTCTCGCTCCCCATATCCAAGGAAAAAAGGGGGAATTTAAAGACCTTTTTGAAGAGCTCATCCGAAAAGGATTTATGAGAATCCGCCTTGATGGAGAGATTGTTGACTTAGAGGAGGAGATCAATATTGACAAGACAACAGCTCACGATATTGACCTTGTCATCGATCGGATTGTCTTAAAGGAAAAGGAAAAAAACCGGATTACTGAAGCAGTTACACAGGCTCTCGAGCTCGGCGAAGGGATCATGACTGTTCTAAATAAAACAACAAAAGAGGAGATCCTCTTTTCGCAACATGCCTACGCAAAAAAATCGAAAATTTCCTATTCCCCCCTTGAGCCCCACGATTTTTCGTTTAACCATCCTAAGGGGATGTGCCCTACCTGCGAAGGGCTCGGTATTACTCAAGATTTCGATCTAGATAAGATCATCGATTCCGAAAAAAATATTGCTGATGATTGCTGCATCGTTGCTAGCTCATATAGCACAGTAAAATGGGGAAATGTCTATAGAAACATTGCCGATCTTTATGGCTTTGATGTCGATACTCCTTGGAAAAAACTCTCTGAAAGTGCCCAAAAACAGTTCCTCTATGGAAATCGGAAGAAGTGGACGAAGATGGCCTTTGTTCACCCTCATAAAAAGAGGAGCTGGGTTGAGTATATCAAGTGGCGTGGCGTTTTAAATGAAGCAAAAAAGAGGTTCAATGATGCAAAGAGTGATCTCTATCGAAACAAGATGAAAAAGCTTATGCATGAAACGGTCTGCCCCGAGTGCAATGGAACGCGGATCAAACCCTATCCAGCAGCGACAAAGCTCGGAAATAAAACGATCCAAGAGATCACATCAATGACAATTGAAGAGGTCCTAGAGTTTTTCAAAAAGCTCAAACTTTCCCCCTTTGAAGAGATGATTGGGCACGATCTAATTCTAGAGATTAAAAAACGGCTCGAGTTTCTCCTGAATGTCGGCCTTTATTATCTCTCTCTTGAGCGGACTGCTCCCACCCTTTCAGGGGGAGAATCGCAAAGGGTCCGCCTTGCCTCACAAATTGGGTGTGGCCTGGTGGGAACAACCTACATATTAGATGAACCCTCCATTGGTCTCCATCCTCGCGATAATACAAAATTGATTCAGACACTTGAACACCTCCGCGATCGGGGGAATACAATCATCGTTGTCGAACATGATGAAGAGACGATGGAAGCTGCCGACTTTATCGTTGATATTGGCCCCGAAGCAGGGACGCAAGGGGGTGAGGTGATCGCCTCTGGAACGATCGCCGATTTAGAAAAAGAGCCCCGTTCGATTACAGGTGCTTACCTCAGTGGAAAAGAGAAAATTCCTATCCCAAAAAAGCGGCGAAAAAAAACCGATAAAATCCTGACTATTCAAGAAGCTGAGCACCACAACTTAAAAAAAGTCGATGTGGATATTCCCTTAGGTCTTTTTGTTGCGGTCACTGGAGTTTCAGGGTCGGGGAAATCTTCCCTTATTACCGATATCCTCTACCCAGCACTCGCCAATAAACTCCATAGGGCCGAACACAAAGTGGGGAAACATAAAGGGATCAAAGGGATCGAGCACCTCGATAAAGTCATCGCCATCGACCAAACCCCTATTGGAAGGACTCCCCGTTCTAACCCTAGCACCTACATTAAGGTCTTTGATGATATCCGCGATCTTTTTGCCAAACTCCCCGAATCCCAAGCGGCTGGGTTTAAACCAGGACGATTTAGCTTCAATGTAAAGGAAGGATCATGTACCGAGTGCGGCGGGATGGGGCAGATCCGTCTTGACATGGACTTTATGGATGATGTGTGGACCACCTGCTCTCTTTGCGAAGGAAAGCGGTTTGATCCAATAACCCTTTCAATTACCTACAAAGGGAAAAACATTCACGATGTTCTAGAGATGACCGTTGAAAAAGCTCTCGAATTTTTCGAGGCGATTCCCCAAATTCATCATAAGCTCTCCCTTCTAAAACAAGTGGGGATGGATTACATTACACTTGGACAATCGTCAACAACACTATCGGGAGGAGAGGCGCAACGGATTAAGCTTGCCCGTGAAATTATCCGCCCTGCAACAGGAAAAACCCTTTATATCCTTGATGAACCGACAACAGGGCTCCACTTCCATGATATCCGAAAGCTTATCGCCATTTTGCAACATCTCGTAGATAGTGGAAATACCGTCCTTGTCATCGAACACAATACTGACCTCATCAAAACAACCGATTGGATGATCGATCTTGGCCCCGAAGGGGGAAAGGGAGGAGGACAAATCTTGGGTACGGGAACCCCCGAGCAAATGGCAAAAAAAGAGACCGCAACCGGTTTAGCTCTCCGCCCCCGAAAAAAACCAAAAAGTCGTCCTCATGCTCCTAGTGCAAAACCTCTCACTGCAATCAGCGCAAAAGGGTGCTTCCAAAACAACTTAAAAGGGCTTGATATTGAAATCCCTAGAGGGAAAATCTCAGTTTGCACCGGCCCATCAGGCTCAGGAAAAAGTTCCTTTGCCTTTGAAACCATTTATGCCGAAGGACAGCGCCGCTACATCGAGTCGCTCTCCTCTTATGCCCGGCAATTTGTGAAACAAATGTCGAAGCCTAAAGTCGAAGAGATCGATGGCCTCTCTCCTGCCATTGCGATCGAACAAAAACACCACGCTGGAAATCCCCGTTCCACGATCGGAACTATGACAGAAATCTATGATTTCTTGCGTCTCCTCTACGCTCATAGTGGTGTGGCCTACTGCCCAGAAACGGGAGAAAAAATCGAATCTATTAGTAAAGAGTATGTCACAGGTCACCTACTGAAGCTCCCAGAAAAAACACGCCTCCATATTTTAACACCGATCAAAGTATCCCGTGGACAATCAATCGAAGAGGTGAAAGAAGCGCTCTTAGCCCAAGGCTTTGTTCGAATCCGCCTCAATGGAGATTACTTTGAACTCGATGAAGAGATCCCCTATAATCCCAACCGAAAAAATGCCCTTTTTCTTGTTATCGATCGCCTGACCATCCGTCCCGGCATTGAAAAACGTCTCTTTGAAGCAATCGAGCAAGCAACAATAATCACTAAAGAACCCTTTACCGTTGCAACTCCTGATAAAGATCTCCTCTTTAACCTCGCCTTTGCCGTTCCAAGTACCGGAAAAACTTATCCTCCGCTAACGCCACACACTTTCTCCTTCAATGCAGAAGAAGGGATGTGTCCTGATTGTTTAGGACTTGGTTTTCAATGGGGAGCAAATGTTCTCAGTCACCAAAAAATTATGGCCCTTTCCCCTTACACCTTGATCACTAAGCTCTGGAAAGAAGAGACAACAACAACCGCCGAAGATATTTTCCTTACATTTTTAGAATCAGAAGGAATCGATCCCGACATCCCTCTTTATGAGATCCCTGTTAAACAACTTCAGCTCATCTTGAATGGAGCACCCATTCCCTTTAAATATGATGGAATGGAACTGAAATGGATAGGGATCAACCAAACCTTTTCAAAAATTGCAAAAACAGGGAAAAGGGCGATAGCAGAAACGATCGAATCCCTCCTAGAAATCTCCCCCTGTTTAAGTTGCGAAGGTGATCGCCTTAATCCTCTAGCGCGCGGTGTAAAACTTGGAGGAAAAACACTCGGGACCCTTTGCAACCTCCCCCTCTCAGAGACCCTCGCTTTTACACAAAAACTCCCACAAAAAAACCATCTCAAAGATATCATCGATCAGCTGATCTGCCGCCTCACCTTCTTAAATAATATTGGACTTGAGTATCTCTCCCTTTCTCGAAGTGCCCCCACACTTAGTGGAGGAGAAACGCAAAGGATCCATCTCGCAAGACAACTAGGAAGTGGACTCTCCGGCTGTCTCTACGTTCTCGATGAACCAACCATTGGCCTCCACCCCCATAACAACGAAAGGCTCAACGAAGCCCTCAAACATCTCCGCGACTTAGGAAATACCCTCCTCATGGTGGAACATGATCCCCTTACCTTGCAAATCGCCGATCACATCTTTGACTTCGGACCCAAAGCAGGGAGACTAGGAGGAGAACTGACCGCACAGGGAACCCCTGAGCAAATCAAAAAGAATAAAAACTCCCTCACCGGCGCCTATCTAAGCGGAAGGAAAAAACTCCCTATCCCCGAAAAAAGGCGCACTTCTAAAACCTTCCTCACCATAGAAAAAGCAAAAAACCATAATCTTAAAAATATCACCGTTAAAATCCCCACAAAAACACTCACCTGTATCACCGGTGTTTCAGGATCTGGGAAATCAACTCTCATCGATGACCTTCTAAAACGGGGTGTTCAAGCCCACTTAGCTTCCCGCTCCGACTCCGACGAGATCACCATTGATGGAGCAACCATCAAAGGACTTTCAGCCTTTAATAAACTCATCGCCATCGATCAAAAACCCATCGGAACAACCATACGAGCAGATGTCAGTACCTACACAGAAATCAACTCTCCCCTCCGCCATTTTTTTGCATCCATACCGGAAGCTGCCGCCCGCGGACTCAAGCCAAAACATTTTAGCTATAATCACCTCAAAGGGATGTGCATGAGTTGTTGGGGACTTGGCTTTAAAACAATAAGACTTCAGTTTCTCCCCTCCCTCCGCGTCAAATGCGATAGCTGCAACGGCAACCGGCTAAAACCCCTTAGCCTAAAAATCACTTACAAAGGGAAAAACCTCGGACAACTTCTAAAACTTACCGTAGAAGAATCAACCACCTTCCTTCCTCCCATTCCAAAACTCCAAAACATCCTCGAAACACTTATCTCCGTTGGTCTCGGTTATCTAACCCTCGGACAAGAAATCCAATCCCTCTCCGGTGGTGAAGCAGGACGGATCCGTCTCGCCCGCGAACTTTCTAAACGTGGCACTGGAAAAACCCTTTATCTATTCGATGAGCCGACCATCGGTCTCCACTTTGAAGATATCGCAAAACTCCTCCCCATCTTCAACTCCCTCGTCGATAAAGGAAATACCGCCATAATTATTGAACATAACCTTGATATCATTGCCGCCGCCGACCACCTGATCGATCTCGGCCCAGGTGCTGGCGACTCTGGCGGCAAACTCATTGCCTCAGGGACCCCTGAGAAGCTCTCAAAACACCCCTCCTCCCTCACCGCAAAATATCTAGCAAAAATCCTTTGATTTTGCTAAAATTGTTTTTGCCGGGGAACTCCTGGAATAAAGCGATCTGAACCAGGTCAGGACAGGAATGTAGCAGCCTTTAGGACTTAGCATTATGCCAAGAGCCATCTCCGGCACTTTTTTGCATCGCCATCTGAGAACTCTCATCCAAAATCATCTTTGATCTCGAACACCTTCTTTTTCGCACTCTTTACCGCAAGTAAGGATATTCTTGAGAGTTGGGAAATTATAGTTGTGGGAGATTTCTCGTTTTGGTACATTTCGATCTTTAATTGTAGGTAATTAGTGTTTAAAATGTTTCTGAGAATGGTTTGTATGGTAGGAGTTGCATCGACGACGTTTGGCGCTGTCCGCGGCGCTTACAACAACCACATTGCCTTTGAAGGAGACTATGTCCTTATGGAACGGGCAAATTCTCATAATAAACATTTAGTCGCAGCAGCAGGAGACCCCCTTACCCTCCCCGTTTCTGTGGAACCACCAGAGTGTGCAAAAGAACGGGGAAAAACCTTGATCCAAACAAGAGATTTGGTTCATGACATGAACTTTGATACCGCATTTTCTTTAGCGATAAAGATTTTTCCCACCCTAAAATCTACTTGGGAAGCCCGCTATCTTGGAGATC
The DNA here is from genome assembly GCA_965555895.1 of uncultured Simkaniaceae bacterium. GTDB lineage: Bacteria > Chlamydiota > Chlamydiia > Chlamydiales > Simkaniaceae > Neptunichlamydia. Next base: position 4,688 of record CBEWFH010000020.1, on the reverse strand, counting down.
TTGCATGGAGAGGGCAAAAAAAACGGAGCTGCCCAGAAAACCTCAACCTCGACGGAAATATCGCTGATCAAACATGGGATTATCAATTTGCAAATCATGCAAAAGCTATTTACGACTCTAACATGTATACCTACCAGCTCAACTATTGGCACCATATGACCCCCCGTTATACCGACCACTTTTCTGTCTCATGGCTTGCTGGATTTCGGATGTTTAACATCGACGAAAAAATCAAAATCTACTTTAGAAAAGAACGCCGGACCAGCCGCTACCGCGTCCGGACTATCAATGATATTTATGGGCTGCAGCTAGGTGGTACCATTGAGTACAACCCCTTTCACTTCCTCACTTGGGGTGTTGTTATTAAAGTCGGCGGGATGTTCAACCGCGACAAGGGAAAAACAAAGATGTTCGATAACAACAATATAGTCGAGATCCGCGACATCGATCAAAGTAATTCCAACTTCGCCTACATGGCAGAGATCTACCCCTTCATCGAGCTCCGCCCCACAAAACACTTCTTCTTCAACGTCAACTATCGCGCTCTCTACGTCGGTGAGATAGCTACCGCCGACCGCAATATCGTCTTTCATGGTTCCGGCTCTGACCTCAACCACAGTGGCCATATCCTCTACCACGGCCTCACCGGCGGTATACAATTAAATTTTTAACCTTATATCCATTTATAACCATCTTATTATAAAAGCTTTCAACTCTATACATTTTTATTGTCATTTTCGGGAATAATCTTTATAATTACGGCCAAATTTGAGGTATTTATTGTGAGTTCTCCACTAAGCTTTAGTACTGCATGCAGCCAACTCGGAAACGCCGCTTATGGAGTAGCTGCTGCCACCTGGCGCACTCCCTTCACCGGAAGCCAGATCCGCCTGGTTACCGTTGGCCTACCCGTTCTATTCATCACCGCTGGAACCGGCGCTCTCATTTACTCCATCATGACCGCAGTTTTAAGAGCTGTAGGAAGGACCTTTGCTGAAGGAATTGGAGTTATCTATCAAAGTTGCACAAAAAATCATCACCCTCCTTTATCCGAGGAAGAGCGAAGACGTCAATTCTCCCAAAGAAGTAATGTCACTATCCCTATCCCCCAAGCAACTGATGAAGTTCAACCTCGGCGAGTAATCACTACAGAGCGACGACCTCTTCCAGCAGATTCTGCTAAAGAACGGAATGAAGCTTTTCAAAAGTTAATCGATCTTCTCGATAAGTGCTTCATTGAACCTTGGATCATAAAAAACGAGAAACTCCTTAAACAACTTCAAACTATAGATCCTTTGTTTGAATCAATCATTAAAAACCCCACCACGGAGTTGAGACCTTTTTTAAGGGCGGTAGCTCTTTGGCAATTCGGCATTAGATGGGATCAAGGGCAAGTAAGCTATTTAAATTTTAAGACCCCTCCAACCCCGACATTGGACTCTATTACAGATGAAATCAATGCCCTATCCATTGAGAGTAATCTTAAAAAGCAATTACTTACTCCAATTGTTGTTGAGACTAATGAAAACTCAATAGAAAAAAATGTTGCTGCTTTCCAAAAGATCGCAACAAATAATGAAGGTCTCAATGGAAACAAGGAAAAGCTACTCGTTCTCTCTCTCAGCTTAAATGGAGTTTTAAAGAGCGAACCTAAGAGTCAAGAAGACTTAGAATTAGACGAGAATAAAAACCGCCATGACTTTTCAGTAAGTATGAACGAAGTCGTTGCAACTTCTTTCGTCCACATCGTTGGAATCGTTAAAGGAGTGATGAAAGGGGTAGAAAAAACCTCTACTATAAAGACTGATATTTCTTTTGAACCTCTTATAGAAAACAAAGAGGGCCAACCAGAAGACCCTGAGCCTACAGAGCAACAACAAACGCTTACCAAGGGAATCGAAGAAATTATTAATGTTATCTCAGAGCAGCTTGGAGAGCGTTACTCTTATCCCCTTTATCGCAAGCATAAAGAAAAATGGGAAGGAGTTACAAAAAATAACAGTGTTTCAGAGAAGTCTATTGAGTCTATGAATCAGTTCCTAGAGGGAAAGATATCAGATTTAAAATTCTTACGATCTGAAGTTGCAACCTTTATATCAACAGAGCAAATATCTGCCATCTTCTTCTTAAAAGCCCTCAAAACCATGGAAAATAGAAGTGAGTTCAATGGATTCATTCGCAAGATCCCATTAAACCTCTTAGCTCAGGTGAAGCCAACACTCATTAGTGTTTTAGATAAGACAATGGGAATGATCTCTGGGATTAACTTGGAACGGACCACCCTAAAAGTTGTCGACATTATTGAAGAACTCTTAACCTGTTGCGACACAATGAAAAAGATCAATCATCAGCCCCAAGAGCTACCACTTAATGAAAGTATGGTTAATATAGAGCCAAATACAACCGACCTTGCTAGAGCTTTACAAGCTGGAAAAATGGAGGAGACTCGCTCAAGAGAGGTTTCTACGCTCCACACAAAGGTTTCTTTCCGAGATACTCAAGGAGGAACGATCATTGATCAACTCAATGGCTCTGCTCATCAAAATGTTCTAACCTTCCAAAAAAATCCTGTGCAAACAGAGCTCGATTGGATCCAAGACACAACGGTTAAGGTAAAACGCCTCCTTCGTGAAACAACCTCAAAGGAGAATGGACTGTGGCTAGCCACTCTTTTAGAAAACAAAGTGGTTAAAACAAAGGGATGGCTTGGGGTGATTTTATCCCTTAAAGATACGATCAAAACCTACTCCCCTGCCATTGCAAATATCTTAGAGATTCTCTTAGGAGGGGTTCAAACATTTATTGAAAACGAAGGGGCAGTGGCTATCCAAGAGGCAATCGATAAAAGCTCCTCTGCTGGACCCTTAAGTACAAACATTGCCCTATTAATGATGGAATCATTTCTTGATTTATCAACGGAAGACACGGAATGGAATAAAAAACTTCCCCTTCTACAAGAAGCATACCGCTACTTATCTCCTGATGAGAAAAAGCTCATTACTGACCATCTAAACTATCTTTATAAGGGTAATCAGCTAACTGAAAGAAAAAATCAGCTAACTAAAACCTCTGCCACCCCTCCCAATGAAAAGACAGGGGACCTTTTAAATCGTGAAAATGCTCATACTTTAGCTTTGAAAGACATTGAAAAAGCCCATGCAGAGCTTAAAAAAGAACCGGAAAATAACAAAGATGCTATTGAAACCCTTAAGAAGGCCTATGGAGAACTAGAGACCCAAAGAGGGCTTATCCAATTTGATAGGGTCAAAGGGCTCATCCTCTATATTGCTAACAACGAGCTCTCAAAAGTGATTAATTTTTTTGGCAGCACCCCTATTTTAGAAATAATCATGGCTGTCATTGAAGAAGCTTTTGATCTCCTCCGCTATCAAAAGGTCGTCAAACATTGGATCTTCACTATCGTCGATCTTCTGATTAAAGAACTCCAACTTGCAGGTGGGCTTAAGTCTCCTGAAAAAGAGGCTGAATTTATTTCTAAAATCGATCTAAAAAAACGTCCATCGCTCTTAGAGATTATCGAAGTCCATGGCCGTCATACTAACCTCATAAAGAAACTATCAACAACAGCCTCAAATTGCAACCGATCTTGGGAAATTGCTGGAAACCTTGCATCAATCAATTACCTTGCTTTAAACTGGACTGGAGTTGCAATATGGAAAGCATTCAAAGGGTCTCTCAATGATGACTTGCGGGTCACATCTAAAGGACTAGCTGATAAAGCGGTAAAAGCATTTATCGATTTTGGAAAAAACCCTAGTAGCCTTTCTACAGTTTTAGTTGAAGCCCTTACTGAGCATGTGGCTGATCCAAGACCCAAGGCAGATGAGCCTTCTCCTGAAATGGAAGGGGTATTATTTTAGGTGAGGAGTTTTTCGTAGCGCTTGAGGGCGGTGCGGAGGGCACTTTCGGAATCGACCCCCTCTTCGTGGGCTTGGATGACGAGATCGAGAAATTGATCACCAAATGTTACTTCTGCAGACTCTTTGAGCTCTTTTTTGGGAAGGGAAATCTTCGCACAGATCATCTTAGAGACCACCTTTTGTGCGCGAGCAAGACCGTTTAGGGTTTTAGGGACCCCTTCGAGGAGATTTTTTCGCCCTTTCTTTTCTTCTTTTTTTACCCGCTCCCAGTGATGGATCACTTCTTCAGAATTTTCGACCTTGACGTCCCCAAAGACATGGGGATGGCGACGAATAAGCTTTTCAGAGACCACTTCGATAATATCTTTTAGATTGTAACGACTACTTTTCTCCCCAAGCTTGGCAAAAAAAAGGATCTGAAAGAGAACATCGCCGAGCTCTTCGACCATCCCTTTGGCATCGTCGTCGTCGATAGCTTCGAGAAGTTCATGAACTTCTTCAAGGACATGGGGACGAAGGGACTGAAAGGTTTGCTCTTTATCCCAAAGGCACCCACTCGGTCCATGGAGGGCATCGGCGATGTCAACGAGTTCATCAAATTCTTTCATGGCTAAAAGTCTATAATGATCTATTATTTATTACCATTCTTTTCAGTGTCAAGGCTAAGTTAAAATGTCCTCCCCATTGGCAAAGCTAAAATGTCCTCCTTCCAACCAAAAGGAGGGAGAAGCTTTTCTTCTTCCAGGGCAAGGTTGTTCGCTAGTTTGCAGCCTTGCTGTGAACTTGTGAATGGCCGAGCCCTGAGGA
>CBEWFH010000019.1:0-11369 GCA_965555895.1 uncultured Simkaniaceae bacterium | reverse complement strand
CAGCTTAGTAGAGGGGTGGCTAATGTCGCACTTCAGAGTTGAATCGGCGCTCCTATTAAATCCTATATTCAGCAGAAAGGCAAGCAATTATCCCACCGTTTAGAAGCTTTAGGGCTTCAAGAAATGATCAATGGAGACGCAGACTTTGAGAGTAAACTATTAGCGAGACTCAAAGGTGCCTTTGGATGCACCGCTCTTATAGATCTACCAAAAGATCAACTGGAAAATGTCAAAAAAGTCATCAAACAACATCAGGAGGCAAAATGATCGCACTCGAGCAAAATACAGAAGAATGGCTAACGTTTCGAAAAAGTAAAATCGGTTCTAGCGACGCACTCATCATCGTGGGAGAATCTCCTTGGAAAACTCCTCAAAAACTTTGGGAAGAAAAGATGGGACTCCGAGCTTCTTCTTATGAAAATGCAGCTATGCAACGTGGTAAGCAACTCGAAGCTGAAGCTAAAAAAGCTTTTGAGAAGAAAACAGGACTTGTTGTCTGGCCCAATGTGCTCATTCGTCCCAAGCATGAGTTTATCATTGCCAGCTTGGATGGGATTACCATGGATTCGAAAGTAGCCGTGGAAATCAAATACCCTGGAGAAAAGACCCATAAAATGGCCCAAGACGGACATATCCCCAAGCATTATCAAATACAGATGCAGTACCAATTAGCGGTCACAGGCCTACAAATGATGTTCTACTATAGCTATGATGGTGAAAAAGGAGAGATCCTTGAAGTGCAGAGGGATGAAGCTTTAATCGAAGAAATCCTCATTAAGGAAAACGAATTCTTTCACTTTATGCAAACATCAATATCTCCTGTAAACGAACGTTTGGATCCGCCATAGCTAGAATGTGCAGATGAGTGGAAAGAGACCCAACGCATCAAACAAAACCTCAAGGAACGGGAAGAACAATGCCGAGCAGCTCTAATAGCACTTATCGAAAATGGATCTTCACAAGGAGGAGGAATCCGTGTAATACCATTTCCATGAAATAAAATCATATCCCAGACTATATCAAGCAGCTCTGTTCCAGGTCATGGGCGATGATATGATTTTATTTCATGAAAATGGTATAACCCGATACTCTCAAAAAGGACGGATCGCCTATGATAAGATCCTTTCACTCAAAGAGATGGATCTTGAGCCTTACCGACAAGAAGCTGTGGAAGCATGGAAGATTACCATACAATAAAATTAATTTAGGAATGGCTTTAAAAACAGTGCAAGGATCAGAAAAGCAGGACCCTTTATGTGTTTGCTTTCATTTTATCTAGCATCCAGTAGTAAGGACGACATGTCATGCGTGAGAAGAAGATGAATAATGACGCTATAATAAATCCAAAGACGCTATTTTAACCAGGTAGTGTACCATTAACCATCATTCTAGAAAGGGAAAAATGGTGAACGAGAAGGGAAAAAACAATCATTAACAAAGGGGAAACACGGACAAAAGCGAATTTTCACATCCCCATTCCATCATAACTACTTGCAAAAGCACGAAATCGATCGGAGTTTAGATTTGAGCGCTTTTTTTCTTGAGCAATTCCTTCAAGGGTATATTTAGCAACATCTACATCGAGGTCGTGTATTTTTTCCCAAGAGCGTGTAGCTGCTAAAAATGCGAGAGCAAAAACAGGAATTGCAAAGACATAGTGGCTATAATGAGGATGACCACTCCACTTTCCAATCCATAAGACAAGCCACCCCATTGCCAAGCAGCTATAAGCCCAAATCTGCTGTTTTCTCAGCTCCCATAAGCAATGGCTTTATCTAGAAGCTGCTGAGAAGAAGGAGGAGGTTTTACCGGTTTTTTAGAAGCAGTTTCTACTTTTTTCTTTGGAAAAAACAAGAGCATGATGATTCCAAATTCAAACCATCTGGATACAAAGAAATAGGACAAGGTTTTTCTCTGCTAGCTCTTTTTTTGCTGTTTCAAGATGGTACATTTGCAACGGGAAAAAAATAGAGAAAATGAAGACTTTCTCCGATGACGAGGGAAATACCATAAAGAATGAGTACTTCTTGAGATTTTTTGCCACATATGTCCTTTGGTTAGGATGTATGTAGGTGTTTTCTTAAGTTGAAAATTCTTGTAAGTTCATTATCGTTGATTCTTCTATGACATCTTGATTTTCTTGAAAATTTTTTTCTTCCATAGGAAGCTTTTTTTTAGTACTATTCGCACAGGAGATACGTACTCAAGTGACATTAAAGGCTTTTCATGAAATGGCAGCGTCTCATTTTCTTTTTAGTTCTCATCCTGAGCCTCATCTATAGTCTTAACGAAAGCGAATGTAAAAACATTCAAATACAGGCTATTTCTGAGTGGAAGCGACATGAGGAGCTGATTCAGCAGTTTACTCAAGTCGGACAAACCGAACAAGGGCTTCACCTTTTAAGAGACTCACTTGCCTGCTGCAGAAAAGCTCTTTCCTTGTTAGATGTCATCTTAAAAGATATTGCAGGCAAATCTAAAAAACAGCGGAAAGAGCCTTGGCGCGTCGATATGAAAAAGGCGTGTAAAAAAGATAAAGAGACGATCGATCATGAAATTAATGAGATCCAAAAGGGAGTCAACAATGTTTTATCCTCGATTGTCTTTGATAAAGCCAAAGCTCTTTACGAAAAGAGCTTAGAAAAGGCAGAGGAGGCAAACAATAAAAAAAAAAGTGCCCGACTCGCACTCTTTCAAATATTGATGAAGTTGCAATTGCTTTGCAAGAGATCGCAGGGCTCTATAGGAAAGCAGAGGCTCTTGCTCAGGAGGCCTATTCGACTTTGGTCTCGATCCCATCCTATCAGGAGACAGACAAAACGACCATTTTGCAAATCATTACAAACATGAAGCAAGCAGCTGAAGCTTTCGAAAAAGAAGCTGAAGAGTGGCCAGAAAAAGCTTTAGTTCAAAAAACATCACTCAAAAAAAGACTTGAAACCTTATCGCAAGACTCTGAGCTTTTTGAAGAAAAAGGGTTAAAGCGCAGTGCGTATGAATTCAAGCAGCAAACCCTTTCTATTTTAGAAACGCTGATTCAAAACAGCGAAGGAGAAGAAAAAGAGACCCTCGAAAATAGGCTCAAAGAATTGCAAAATAGCGTGGCTCTTTTTGAAAAAGAGGCAGATCAAAATAGGCTGATAGAAACAAGCCTTTCGTTATCTCCTGAAGAATTTAAGGCTAGAGAAGACAAAAGACGAGAAATTTTCTTTAAAAGCGACCTTGCTCTAGATGGGAGAAATTTTTTTCAGGCCTTTATCCATCAACGCTTAAGACCTACTACAATTCCCCTAGATGGACAATTCCAAAAAGGGGCAAACGAGTATGCTTTATATCTCGATCAATACTATCGATTTTTACTTCAAAGTGATGATCACATTATAGCACTCATTGTCAAAGTCTATAAACAAGGTGATCTTGTTCACGAAGAGAAAATTCCCCTTCCCATCAAAGGCTCCCTAGCGTGGCGCTCCTATTTACTAAGAGAAGGATGCGTATTTATTCCCGAGACAAAACTTAAGAAAGAATTTGGACTTAATCTCCGTATCAGCTACATGAGCGATCCAGCATGCCATACCTCTCTTATTCTTACGCAAAAAGCAAGCGACCCAGAGTATCACTTTACCTTTTCTCTAGAAACGGAAGTTCTTCTTTATACATGCCACCTCCTTGCTCCCCCTCCTTGGCAGTTAGATGCTCTTCGGAAACCCTCAATGCAGCCCCATCAAATCCTTCATGAAAACACTTCCCCTTTCACCCCCACTTCAAACATTGAAACAGGCAGACACCTAGAAGAAAATTATCCCATTCTTGATGACTTTGTTTCTCAGCTCAAAAAAGATCCCTTAGCCCTTGCAGCCCATGTTCAAAATGAGATTGCTCTTGTAGAACCTTATTGCCACCAAGAAGAAGGGATTTTTCAGGCGCCTGGGATTCAGAGGAATCCTCTTAGAGTCTATTTAGAAAAACAAGGCTCTCCCTGGGAACAATGTCAACTCCTCATCTATTTTCTCCGAAGAGCGGGTTACCAAGCCCTTTATGCTACTGGAAAACCTTACTCTCTTCCCAAAAACATGATAGAAAACATGCTCCTATGCTCTCTCCCAGAAGGGGAAGAAGAAGGACGTTTGAACTACCCATGGGTTGTTTTCTTCGATGGAAATGAGTGGATCTCCCTTTTTCCTTGGATGAAAGAGATCCAAATAAACGAAGGCTTTGATGTCTATCACTTCTTGCCTGAAGAGTTTGCAAGCGCAGATCGGTGGATCCTTCGTTATTTGAAAGAAGATGAAAGAATTTTAAAGCACACCCATCCCGACGGAGATGACAGCGCAGCTAAGCTCTTCACCCTTTTTGTAGAAGAACACTTAAGAAAGCAAGGTCTTTCCTTAGACGACGTTGGGGTTCATCGTACTCAGCTGAAAAGGCAATTTGCTTCCTTTGCAGACTTTCCCTCCCCAAAGGTTGATGAAAAGCCTAATATCTTTGATTTGGAAAAAAATTCGAGCATTTTTGCAAAAGTACACATCGAAATCTCTTCTCACCAGAATCCTAGGAAAAAGATCCATACAACGTTCCCTCTTACTTCCCTTAACTGCCAGGCCATCCCTTTATCTTTTAAGGAAAATTGCTTTCATATCCATTTCATAGGAGAAAAAAACGAAAGAATCTTAAGTCTAGACGAAACAGATCGCTCTATCGATATCAAAGTCACTCGTGATATCCAGGTCGGCCCAAGACTTTTTCCTTCCACCAAAATGGTTTCCTTAGAAAAAACGGCAACCGCTGCTCTTTGTTTCCACTTTGGAGGGGAAACCCCAAAACTCACAAACCTAGAGTTTGAAACATTCAATCAAGAAAAAGAGGATAAAAAGCTCCAAGCCCTCCTTTCCTTTGCAGGTGCGGCCTACTTTGAAAAATGTGGCAGGGGGCATCATACCTTAGCTAAACTCCATAAAGTTCGCCCAGAAGTTGATTTTGCGTTTGGACTTTCCAAGCTCATTGAAGGAAGTCTTAACGCTCCCAATGCAAAGCTTCCCCAAGTCGATATGATTTTTCTAGGGTGTTCCCAGCTTCTATCTTTTAACCCTCCTGCTCAAAGGCAATTTGACGCTCTCGCAATTGTTGACATTTCCTCTAATGAGCATCAGATCTTGCGAGACATTTTTTCAGATCTATCTGCTATTTCAACCGTTAAACTTCTCCAGCTCGCTCACAAATATAAAGAGCAAGAAAAGCTTCCAGGAGAAGGGTTTTTAGCTTTAGATAGCAAAGTCCTTAAAGAAGCAGAAGAAAAACCAGAAGCCTCTCAGACTCTTTATTTTTCTCATTTAAAAGATCTCGATCTTCGCGCGTTGCAACAGACACCCCAATGGGACATTGCCAAAACTTTACTTCAGCAAGACGATATCTTCAGCCCCTTCGCTTATGTCTATATAACTCCAGGCTTTGTGTATAGCCTAGATAAAACGTATAAAGAAATGGGGACATTCATTTTTCATCCGACGGCTGGACATGCTTTAATCTCTTCTAATACACTCTTACTAAACGGAGGCCTGGGATCTCCACTTCCTGAATATTATTTTAATCCTTCGGTGATTCCCCAGTGGCAATTAACCCCTAGTAATAATAGCTATAAACTTGAGGTTCCTTTAAGTTTTAATGCAGCTGCTCCATCTATAGCGCCCATCTTGTTACCGGAAAAAACAAGCTGGGAAAGCGATGTTCGTATCGAGCATAAATCCTTGTGGAACCACGTTGCTGATCCCGTCGATGTTGTATCTGGCAATTTTTACGTTGATGAAACCGATTTCATTTTGCCAGGTCCTTTTCCCCTAGAAATAAGGCGGAATTATAATAGCCAAAACCCTTTGATGGGACAACTTGGAGCAGGATGGAAACTTAGCTTAAATCCCTTTCTTGTAGAGCAAAACGGACAATTTTTTGCTGCTGAAGCTGACGGAACGATCATTTGTTATAGCTACAACTCTTCAACCTCAAGATGGGAGGTCTTTCCAGAAGATAATCCAGATCTTTGTAATTTTAACCAAAAAGGAATTGGAAGCAATGCAAACCCTTTCCATGCTTATATTGAAAATGACATCCTTTACGGAGCTGACGGTTCCAAACGCTTTTTCGAAGATGGTCTCCTTCAAAAATGGGTGAATGCTCAAGGCGTAGCGCTTACATTTTTCTATCGTGAAGAAAAACTCATCCGCATTGAAAGCTCCCAAGGAGAGTTTATATCCTTTGAATATAATCATAAAGAAAAAATCTCCGAAATCTATACCAAAGATGGAAGGAGAATTTCTTACAGCTATAATTCTCAGGGAAATCTTATTAAAGTCACTCTTCCCAATGATGCAACAATCACCTATGAATATGACCATGACCATCGCCTCTTTCGAGAAACAAAACCTCTAGTACAAGTCTTAGAAAATATTTATGACACCCAAGGAAGGGTAGTAGAGCAAAGATCTCCCATGGGGTTCGCCCAAGAAATGATTGTGACAGCTACATTTGAGTACGGAGATGATACCACTACTGTTACGGATACAGCTGGGGGAAAGACAACCTATAAGATTTTTCAAAAAGAGATTTATAAAATCATCGATCCCTTAGGAGTGGAAACACTCCAGTCTTGGTTTATCGATGAAGAATCCTACTTTGATGCCAAAACAGAGCAAATTCTTTCCTGGGAAGGGCCTGGAGGTTTTCCAAAAAGCCTCAAGTCAACTGTTGATAAACGGGGACTGACAACGACTTATTTATATGACGCACAAGGCAATCCCATTCAGGTCAGATTAACAGGTGAAGACCTGACTGGAGATGGACAAACATCGATTACTAAAAAGCTCATTTATAATGATAGCAACCTTTGCACTCAAGAAGAAGCCTTAGAGCAGAAAATCTTCACAACTTATGATAAAGACTTTCCCTATTTGCCTCAAAGAATCGAAAAATATAGTAGCAATGTTCTGACTTCCACCATCGAATTAAAATACAACACCCTTGGCCAACTTGAAAAAGAAAATAACAATGGAGCCATCATCCTTTGGGAATATGACGTAAGGGGATTTCCCATTCAAAAGACCCAAATCACAGGAACAGACAATCACGACGTCATCACAGAATATGCCTATAATAGCCAAGGGAGGTGCGTCAAAATCGTCCGAGCAGATGCCATACAAGAAAACGTATATGACATCATGGGTAACTTAATAGAAGCCCATGTGTTTTCCCTATCTGATGAGCTTTTTTCTGCAAGCTATATCGGTTACAACCTCAATAATCAGCCCATTTGGCAACAAGCCGTGAACTCTCAAAACATCACCTACTTTGATTATCACTCTTCGGGTCAGATCAAAGCCAAAAGGAGACAATTAGCCCCAAGCAAAAAAACAGCTTACACCCTTTATGAGTATGACCCTAGAGGGTACTTAATCGAAGAAGTCGATCCTTTGGGCTATACAACCTATAGAGAGTATGACGCTTTGGGAAATGTTCTCTCCGAGACGAAAAAGAATCATACGACACAGTTCACTTATGAGCCTAGTGGATTTGTTGAAACGATTACGACTCCCTCTGGAGCCAAAACAACGAGACTCTACACAACAAATGGCCTCCTCAAAGAAGAGGTCTATCCCGATGGGACCAAAGCCTCGATCATTTATGACTCTTTTTCGCGTCCCATTCTAGAAACCAAAAATGGTGTGACTTGGGAAATCCAATATGACGATATCAGTGCCCAAGTCATTCGTAGACATATGGACACAGGGGAAACCGAAATTAGACAATACGACTCAAGGGGCAATCTCACTCTTTTTACAGACCGAGCAGGCTTTACCTCAGAAAAAACCTACGATGGACTCAATCGTCTCAAAACAGAAGTGACTCCAAATGGAGAAAAAACTCAATATGACTATGCCCTTAACATGGTCATTTGCAATTTCCCGAGTGGAGAAACCACCACCACTGCCTATGAAGGAGGACGTATTGCTTCCGAGGAAACACACGATGCTGGGAACCATCAGATTCGCTTAACCTCTTATTTTTATGATGCAAAAGCAGAGACTCAAAAAGTCATTCAAGGGGATACGCAAGTGACCCTTACTTGGATAAACGCCTTTGGAAAACCAATTAAAGTCAAAAAAGGAAATGTCATTGAGACATATGAGTATGATCCTTGTGGAAACTGCATCTCCATCGTTGATGGTGAAGGGCAAGTCACCCGCCAAACATTTGATGGATTAGGCCGTATCACTCAAAAAGAACTTCCCGATGGAGCTATACTCACCTTTGACTATGATCTTGATTCCAATTTGGCAAAAGTGCGTTTCCCAAACGGCAATACTTGGGAATCCTCATACGACTGCATGGGAAGAAAAGTCTTAGAAAAATTGCATTCTGGAAGAGAAAGCACAGGGGAATGGGAATACATCTATATAGAGGGTTATCTCATGCAAACAAAGGATCCTCTGGGGCGTATACGCGCATATGCATATGATTCTCATGGCAGACTGATCCAAGAAACTGTTGACGGATGGCAAAGAAACTATACCTACGATCCAAGAGGACTTCTCATTTTAGCTGAGCAAATCGGATCCCAAAGTCTTTCTTGGCTTTCCAGCTTTTTTTATACCCCTCGGGAAGAACATTCCATAGTCGAGCGTACTTATGATGCCGATGGCCATCTTGCCTATGAGTCTATCCATCTTAATTCTGAAATGATACAGGAAACTCATCAAGAGTGGGAGCCTGGAATACGACATTTGCGCATCGGGAACCATGAAAGAACATTTGTTTACCAAAACAATCGTCTTACTGAAGTCTTTGCTGGAGGGACATGCCTGACCTATACATATGATCGAAGTGGCACCTTAAAATCCAAAGAATCGCCACTCACAACTGCAACGACACACTATAATTTTGCTGGACTCCCTGAAGTCATTTTAGCGCATCTACCGGGTAGCTCCATACAAGAAACCCTAAAATGGAATGCATCAGGAAAGCTATCCACCTACCACTCTCCCTTGAGACAAAAACAATTCACCTATACCTCACGTGGACATCTGCAAACAGCAGGGACAGAAAGCTACACATTTGATTTTGGAAGCGCAGGAACAGGCATTCGAACAGCAGCACAAAGCAACCAAATACCCCACGATGGTCTAGATGCCTTTGGTAGAGTGATCGCAGAAATCATAGATAAGTATTCCCTAAGAACAAGCTATGACTCCATGGGACAAGTCGTCTCTCAAGGACAAAGACAGTTTGAATGGGATCCTTGGGGACGCCTTCTCAAAGTCACCGACCCTACAATGACCTGGGAAGCTTCCTACGATGCTCTAGGAAGAAGGCTTCAAACACGCTATACCCCTGAATCTCATGAGACCCTAACCACAACCTCTTTTTACGACCCTGAGGAAGAATTCCAAGAAATCGGCATTCAATTAGGGAATAAAACCTATTGGAAACTCTATGGACCAGATTCTTGCGATGCCCTCATTGATGAAACAGGGGCCACCGCTTTCCTCATGCATAACGCCTTAAACGAGCTGACCGCAATCACCACCTGGCAAGGCACACAATATACCCTCTCTGTCTGCTCATCCTATGGCCCCCAAGCTCAGCCATTCATTCCCACAGACCTTCTCTCTTATGCGCAATCCCTTTCCTGGAATAGTAAAAGCCTAGATCCCACAGGATTCATCTTAATGGGAAAGAGATATTACGACCCAAAAACAGGGAGATTTATCAGCCCTGATCCCGTTGGGTATCCACTCTGCATGGACCTCTATGCCTATACAAATGGTGATCCCATCAACTACATGGACTTAGACGGTCGTTTTGCCTCTTTTGCCTACCAAAAAACCTCAGTAGTTGGCATTTCAAATACCCTTGCTTCCCTATCTGCAGATTATGGAATTGGAAATTCAGGAGCTTTTCAAGTTGGCTCTTTTGATCTTCAAAATGGCGCCATAAGTTTTATCAATGGAATTCAAAATACACGATCGGATTCAATAGAAAGTGCCTATAACTTAAGTCAATATGCCCGAGGTGCCAAGATTTACGGAATCTATAATGCATCGAACCTATCAGGGCCTCTTTCAAGGAACCTAACAGGATTTGCCAATAAACTCCTTTCATTTGGTGCCGATGTCGCTGAATGCGCCATGGGACATGCAGGTTTTCATACACCTCCTGTGCAACACTTAAGAAATCAATGGAACCACTTCATCGCCACCCATGGGTCAGAAGCAAAATTTTTGCAAATTTGTCATAGTGGAGGAGCGGATTATGTGAAGAATGCTCTTATCGCTTCTTCAGAATCGGTTCGCCAAAGAATTATTGTCCTGGCGATTAACCCCTCTGTCATTATTCCAGAAGAATTATGCTTTCGGTCTTATAATTACATGAGTAGACGAGACTTCGTTACGCGCCTTGACATCATGGGAAGACTAAAATATGGAAATGAACTTCATATATTAGAACCTCATCCCAATGCTAAATTTTGGGATCACGAATTTGCAAGCCCTACTTTTAAAAAGACAATCAACCGTTATATTCAAGAATATATAGAAAATTATGGAGGTATACAATGAAACTAATTTTTACTTTTGGAGTGATAATTACTACTCTCTCTTTTCTTTTTGGCTGTTCTTCTTTCGGCTACCAATCTCCTCGGTATGTGAAGATAGCACATGAAATCACGGCAAATACCGCTAAGAAACTAGAGGAGCAAAAAAAGCTTCATCTCATAGGAACAGGAGGCGGGATGATGCACGATATACAGATGATGGCCATGAGCTTCCAGTTTTTTCATGAAGTAGACCTTGAAGAAGCAAGAGAATTGATTGTATATGCTGTTAGAGAGTATTTATCTGATATTAATAACAATGAGGAAGTTAGACCTTACCTTCACAACTATCCTTTCACTGCTAAAAATGTAGAAATAAGAATATTTATTTATGGCCCAGATAGGTGCGAACTTTCTCCAGAGAAAATTGACTATATTTCATCTCGTGAGGGCATATTAAGATATTATACTCGTTCAGATGATGATCATCCCATATGTAAAGAGACGTATGATGAAGCCTTAAGCAAAATAGCCTTCAGTCAAGGGCTAGATACAGTTGGCCGAAATATAAATGAAGAAGTGATAGTCAATGAGGCCGTAGCAAAAGATGGGGCAAAAGCGAGAGTCATTGCAGTAAGTCTTGAGCATTCTATATATCAACTAAATGGAGAGGGCTTTAAGCCCCATGAATCTCTGAACGTCATTTCTAACTCATGTCATGAAGTTCTTTATTTTCAGATTAAAGCTGATGAAAATGGTAACCTTCCTCCTGTGGGATCAATGCCTGAGG